>JALOBU010000011.1:18131-115831 GCA_023228145.1 Bacteroidales bacterium
GTATCTTGTATCACCGGCGGGAGTATAGTGATTTCAGGTGGTATTAACTCTGAAGTTCCTGCTATTACGATAACATCATCAATATACCAGCCATGATTCTGTGCTGCGCCGTCATTGTCGCCATCTTTTAAAGCAAATCTTACTCTTACATCTGCCTTGCCTGCTGCAAATCCTGAAATGTCAAACAATTCATTTCTCCACCAACTTTGCTGTGGCTTGGCATCACTGATGTTAAAAAGCCATTCGGGATAAGCATTTGCAGTGAAACTGTATGATTGTGTGCTGAACTGGGCAGAACCAAGATATTCTGTAGTAAGTTTTATCCAGTTTACTCCGCCATCGATAGATACTTCTATTGTAGCCTTATCATTAAACTCTATTTTGCAAATGTGTGAAAAGTTCAGCAAAACATGTGTATAGCCAACAGTGCTGAACGGAAGGGTTGTCAGGTATGCAGTGTCATTTGCAGTTACAATGTTCGAGTCGCACTGTGTTCCTGAATTGTGTAACCTTGTGTTTATACTCCAGTTATATGTAGCCCCGCTAGCAACAACATTATTTGCATTTGAAGGCGGTTCAAAATCTTCCTGAAAAACTGTTGTCTGTGCAATCAGTGATGTTGCTGCAAAGAGCAGCCCGCTTAGAAAAGATAAAAATTTTTTCATGACTATTTTTTTAATTATTGATGGTTTTTTAAAAGAAAATAATAGCGTATAAAATTACGCTATTATAGAATATAAATACCTATTTAACCAGTATTTAGCAAGTTAGTTTTATTTTTTTTCAAATGTAAGAAAAAAATATACTGTTTGCAAGTAAAATTTTATTTTTTATCTGTCAAATATTTGTTAATGCAGATATTTTATATTTGAAAGATGTTATAAATTTTTATAAAAACATGTTGTAAGCATCTCTATTTCAAAATTATCATGCGTTTGCATAGTTTATTATCCTTGTATATAACGGAATAATAGTAAAGCCCTGCTGGAAATTCTGAAACATTAAGTTCAATGGTGTTTATTCCGCTTATGGCATCATACAGCTCAGAAAATATTTTGCGGCCTAAAATATCGGTTATTTCAAAAATAACTCTTCCGGACTGTAATGTTTTATAAATTATTGTTGTTACTTCGGTCGCGGGGTTTGGAATATTCTGCAAAAGTTCAAAATCTTTATTTTTATATTCTTCCATTCCAGTCCCGCCAAAGGGGAATATGCATTTTTCATCATTAACAGGATCCTCGTCTCCTGTAAGCATCGTTTTTGCACATAAATTATAATTTCCTGTTGGAGAAATAAATGTTGTGGTAAATGTATAATCTGCGGAATCGCCCGGGTTTATTGTCCCGGTGTAAATTCCTGCCCCAACCTGTATCAGGTTTTTTAAATATACCAGGGGTATGGAAGCCTCGGGGTTCAATCCGTAATTTTTTATTCTTACTTTTACGGTAACATCTTCTCCGGGGGGAGTATATTCTCCCGGCTCCAGAATTTCCGAAATCCCGACATCATGATTGGCAGGTGTAGGGTTGATAAATTTGCAGGTGGTGTCGTTTCCCCAGTATATATCCCCTGTTCGTTTGGTAAAAGCACAAATCTGGTAAGCAGTGCCCGGTGAGGGATAAGTCGTTGTAAAAGTATAATCTGTTGATTCTCCGGATAACAATGTACCGTGCCAGGTTTCAGCAACCACAGCACCGCCACTGATAAAATACCTTACAGGTATCATTTGCAGACTGTCGGTACCAAAGTTATGTATTGTTAATTTTACTGTTACTTCACTGCCGGTTTGCACCGAATCATCAGGCAATGCAATATCTGTAACACCGGCGTCTTTCGGTATGGGTGGCACAGTGATGGAGAAGTTATCGAGTGCCCATCCGTCATAATTATTTATTGTGTTGTTTGAGAAAAATTTATATCTGAACTGCACATAGCCTGTAGCATTCATAATAGGGGTTACATAAGCAAGGGCATACCGTGAATATGTATATCCTGAAGAATTTCCTGACCAACAAGGTATTCCATTAATTAAAGCATTGTACCAGTCCGTGGCATGCGAATCATTTTGAGTGCCCAGCACTGTCCAGGAATTTCCGTTGTTGACAGTGTATTCAATCAGGCAGCCGTCATAAGAGTCTTGAGTATGGTACCAGTGTCTGAACTCCAGGTAGGCGCTGTCAACATAGGCAAGATAAAACCAAGGTGAATATAAGTAACTGGTGGCATTGTTCGGGTATGTAGTGTTAAGTTTTGTTTTCCATGCGTTTGACGGGCTGTATGGGGTATTAATGTTTGTGGATGCCGGAGTGCCGTATTCCCAGATATTGGGAACTCCCGTACCGACCCAATAGGGAGTGTTTTCGAAGTCATCGCTGTACGGTACGTTGTATTTTGGCACTCCCATGACGTAAGAATATGTGGTGTCATTTTCATAGTCTCCGTCACCTGCCAGTTGTGTATAGGAAATTATTTTAAATTTTCCTTCCGGGACGGTAAATGGTGTTGTAAAAATTACAGATATTGAATCGTATGGAGGAAGCACGCCCGTCCAGGTTTGTGTAATGACGGGCCCGTCATCGTTTATGCGGTAGGCAATCGGCACAGATATTGCTGATGACAGTCCGTAATTGCGTAGGCGGACTTTCACCTGCCGTGATGAGCCTGCCTGGGCCTGCACCGATGGACTACTGATAAGTTCTACACCCACATCTTTCATGCCTTGTTTTGAAATGGAGAAATTATCAACGGAAACTCCGTCATAATTTACCGAAGGGTCGGATGTAAAAACAAACCTGAAACGTACCAGGGGAACATGATTAAGCTGAGATAACTGGAACCAACAATAACGCCAAACCAGAGAGTTGCCTGTCCATCCGGGAAGGTTACTTGAATACAAAGAACTGTTGTTGTACCAGAAATATGAACCAGGGGCACTTACACTGCCCAGAACATACCATGTTTTATTGGTATCGGTTGAATAGTCAACCCTGAGACCATCCCAACTGGATTCGCAATAGATGTTAAACCAGAATTTCATTTTTACATCCACGGCATTTGAAAAGTCAAAAAACTGTGTGTAAAGTATAGAATTGGCATCACCCCCATAAGGGTCGCTCAGATTAATATCCCAGGAGTTAGGAGGCGTGAAAGCAGAATTTGTACTGCCATAAGCCGGTTGCCCGAGTTCCCAAACGGAGCCTGCAGCAGAAACCTGTGACCAAAAAACCGTTGAATCGTCAAAATTATCAAAGTAAGGAATAGTGCTGGTAACCACCCCGAAGGAATTCATACACACAGTGTCGTTGGCATGATTTGAATCTGCATCAAATGAGGTGTATGCACAAAGAGTGAAAGCCGTTTGAGGAATATTAAATGTCTGGGTTATCGTTATAGTATCCATATTATTAGGCGCAATTGTTCCCGACCAGGCTTGAGTGGCTGAAAGAATCCCGTTAATGTTGTAACACAGGTTTAACGAAGTAAGGTTCTGCACTCCGAAATTCTTTACCACCACGGAAACCACTTCGTCAGCATCACTCACCGACTCGGCTCCTGGGTGGAGAATAGCCACGATTCCTGCGTCGTTCAGGGGTGTACCATAAAAATCCTTGCAGAATTCATCATTAAATACATTACTGTCACCGGGTAAGGATGTAGTGGCGCATATGTGATTCATATTCGGGGAAATGCTTATACCTGGTAAAACGGCAGTATCTGAATGAAGCGGGAGTATGTCTCCGCCGCTCCATGTTATTGACTGTGGTGGGAGGCCATTATATGTATAGGAAACAGTCATATTGGATGAATTACGGATGGTGTCGGTACCGAAATTGCAAATGATAACTTCGACAGGAACCAGGCTATCTTCAATTTCTGTATTTTCAGGACTTATAATTGCTGTAACTCCGGCATCATGAGGTATCTGAGGCAAAATATACAGGAAATAATCTTCTGTTTCGCCATAAGAATAAGTTCCGCATGGGGGAGCGTTGCCGCTGCGGTCCAATACAACGCGCATCCTTGTTGGCAAACCGGTAACAGTGCCGGTAACAGGGATTGTTATGTTTCCGGTGACGGAAGGGTTTGTTGCATTTACGGTTACTGCATTAAAAGCCAGTTCTGAAGGTATATCAAATTGCCCGTTTCGGTTGTAATCAATATAAACTTTTACGGCAGCACTGTAAAAAGTTGCCGAATATTCAATTTGAGAAATGGATATTGGGTAATCAGAACCAATCGTAATGGGTGTTGCCGGTAAGCCGGTATAATCTGAATATGCATGAGTTGAATTGGGGTTGCTTAGAACAGGAAAAGGATTTCCGTTGTTCAGGGTGCCAAATGTTATATTCCCAATATTGCTTCCTGTGGTGTATATTGCATTTGAGTTGCAATAGGGTATCTGACTGCAGATAACTGTTTTGCTTGCTGTGTCGTTAATGAAAGTGGTATCACAGTTCAATTTGGTATAAACTTTAATTTGATAAGTGCCATAAGCAGATAAGTCTGCAGGGACAGCAAAAGAGAAAATTGTCGTGTCGTTTTGAGCTATAGGCCCGGGGATGGTATCATTAATTATAGTAGTTTCATTGATGTTATAAGTTATAGGAATATTGACAGCGGTTTGTGTTCCGTAATTTTTAACTTTTACTGTAATGATTTCCGCACTACCAAGTTCTATGGCAGACTCGGGAGAATAAATATCGAGCACGCTCATATCGCATGGTGGGACTCCTGTAACATAAGCTGTGTCGGGAACTCTTGCGCTTGCACAGCCGGAACCGTTGTAACTTACAGATAAATTTGGATTCAAAGTGCCAATGGTTTGGGGGACAATAGCACTTGATATAATCCAGTCCCCGGATATATTATTATCAGAAATCATTCTTATAGTGCCGGCATAACTTGACATGCCGTTTATATTTCCCGACCAATCGCCTGCAGATACACCGTCTGAGATGGTGAAAATATATCCGTTGGAGGCTACCGCATCAACGACTTCTCCATTCGGTGTTTTCAGAGCAAAGCCGCTTAAGCTTGTAGATTGAATAATATCATTGCCTCCGCCCATGTTATAGTATTTATTGGCAGGGTCATCAATTCCAGTTCCGGCGCATAATACCAGTATCTCTCCTGCTTCGAGAGTAATATCTGGAATAACATAGCTCCTGTTGCCAACGCCATAAATATTCATGGTATAGTTTCCCAGATTAATTGGGGATGTACCGAGGTTGGATATTTCTATTAAGTCAGCACCGGTGCACCATGCAGGATAAGGGTTGGTATAACCGGTGCCAGTACTGAAATGGGTTATTTCTGTGAGCTTCACATCCGGAGTACCCGACCTTGATTCTACATAATAAAAGGTAGTTCCAAATAATACTGGTGTTGTATAACTATTTCCCTGGGCGATCTCCGTTCCGCCCACCGGAACATCAAACCAATAAAGAGAATCGGTGGATATAATATTAAAAGTGCCTGAAGTGCCATAAGGAACAAAAATATTAGTTGTAACGGGGTTGGGTGGTGTATAAAGCAGATCAACTGTTTTGGAAAGTGTGTCATTTAATGTGTATGTATCACCGCTTAATTCTATATAAGTTATAATCTGGAATGCAGAATCCTGATAAGACTGGGAAAGTCCTGTTGTAAATGGAGTTGAAAAAGTAAAGGAGATTGTATCACCAGGGACAATAACATCAAGTATAGCTTCAGAGACGACAGGGCCGGAATTGACTTTATAATGAGCAGTAAAATTTCCATTAATGGTATTCAAACCATTATTACGTATTCGGATGCTTATGTTTTCGAAGCTTCCGGCGCAAGAGCTGACAGGCGAATTAATATCTGTTAAGGATGCCTCAAACGGAAGCAATTCAACATAAGCAGTATCCGGTATTCTGTTACTGGTACAACCACCCATGCCGCCGCTTAAAACAACATCGTTTATATACCAGCCATCACTGCCAACCGATAAATCTGTGGTGTAAACAAAGGCAAGCTGTATATTTGTTGCCCCAGTGGTATTTATGCTTCCGCTGCTGGTAATATATGCAGACTGGGCTCCGTAAAAACAACTTTTAGAGTTTGAGGTGCAAGAGTTTAAAGGATCCATATCAACACTATGAGTTGAAGTGCTATAAGTATTTGTTGTAGGGAAAAATTGTGTCCAGGGCCCATTATCAAGGCGGTAAGCAACATACCCTTCATCGCAGCAACTTTCCGTTTGATACCGGTGAGTGAAGGAAAGCGATACCGTTTCTGCTCCTGCCACAATCACTGACGGAGATGTAATAAGTTGTGAAGATGTTGCGGCAGGATTACTTGCGTAAAGGGTTCCATTACCGCCATCGCTGTTCCATGACCATTCCACTGTTGATGAACAGGGATTTTGGACGGTCCAACCTTCTAATCCGCTGTCAAAAGTCCAGGAATTGGTTCCTCCCTGAGTAATTGACTGAGCATAATAAACAGTGTTGACAAACAATGGAGGTGTTATCAGTGTATCTCCTGAGAAAATGACATTGCCACCTGTAGGTACATCAAACCAGTAAATGAAATCCGAAGAGCTTGCAATAAGAGTTGCTGGTTCACCATATGCCGTTGTATCGCTTATTGTCAAAGGGTCTGCAGGTATGTGAGATGAAGCAATGGGACTATTTATGGTATCATTAAAACTGTAAGGGTCATTAAGCAATGAAACCCAAACCTTCAGGGGAAATATGGAATCATTGGCAACAACATGAGCATCCACTGTTTGTGTAAATGAAAATGAGAGAGTGTCGTTAGGGGCTATACTGGAAGTTAAAACTTCTGTAACAGGAGTTCCGTTATTAAAGGTGTAAGAAGCATTATAATTTCCGTTAATTTCATTCGTCCCGGTGTTTTTAATAAGAATACTGACAGTTTCTGCAGAAGTAAGTCCGCATCCTGAAATCGGAGCAGTGACAGATAATAAAGCCGCTTCCTGCAAGGGTACCAGCGAGATGTTGATGTCGTCAACAAAAGCATAGTATGAGCTGGCAACGCTATGGCCCCACCAGCCGAAATAATAAGAGCCGGAATTTGCAGGGATAAAATAAGCAGTAGCTTTTTGGTATGATGTGTTGTTAAAAGAAGTAAGCGTCAATAAATTGCTGACCATAGCGCCGGGTGTGGCAGTATTTCCTGCCTTAAGGTCAATAGTTTGTGGATAACTTGAGTTATATGCTCTGTACCAGAATTCTATTTTATAAGTTGCCCCGGCATTTAAAGTAAAGCATCTTGAAAATAACCAGTCATTGCCTGCATTATTGGCGTTATACAAACGAGCACTGTTGGAGCCAGTATGTGCATCCGATGCACTGGTATAAGGAATGGTCCATCCATAGTTATCGCCATTTACATCAACGACCAGCCAGTCGCTGAAATTTTCAGAAGCCTCAAACCCTATTGTAAAATAACCCGAATTAAAGTCGTAACCGCTATAAACGATATAATTGCTTATCGTGTCATTTAAAGGAATGGTATCTCCAGACAGGTTTACCCAGAATTTAAAAGAATAATTACCCGGTGCAGTAAGGTCTGCTTGCTGTGTAAATGTATAATTATATTCGGCTTCAGGCAATAGTGAATAAGTCATGGTTTCATGTATTGCAGTTCCTCCGTTTATGGCGTAATATACATCAGCAGAAGTTATATGTGTGCTTCCAAAGTTCTTGAGCCGGATAACGACATTGCCCGGTGAAGTAGCTCCACAACTGTTTACAGGTTCGATAACATATAATATTCCGATATTTTTTTCAGGGACATCAAATTCGCTGGCTCCGATATCAGGGGTTACAGCATCTCTTAAATTTCCGTCAATATCATCAGATACTCCTGCTACAGAAATTGCATGATCATTAATTTGTGAAGAATAGGTATGCAAATCTGCAGGTGAAATAAAATAAGGGTTAACGGAAACGGAGTTGGAGTCTTTGCTGCTTACAGTTTTCCATGCAGCTAAGTTTGGCTGCATAGCTGTCCAGTAACCTAAATTAGTTCCTGATGAATACAAGTCATTGTAATTCATGGATGCAACACCTGCAGTATTTGCAATGTACACTGCAAGGCCGGATAAGTTTGTTCCGGTGTAAGCAAAAATATTATTTTTTAAATAGTGATTGATATTGGAAGTGGAGCCACTCAGATAAAATGCACATGCTGTGCTATTGTTTGAATAAATGTTTACGCTGTTATAATATATTTTCTGGTTGCTGCAGTAATAAGGATAAATACCATAGGTACTATTAATTCCTGATATGCTTATCATGTTATTTGCAATAAGGCCTTCTTTATCATAAGCGCCATCGCAATAGCTAAGATAAATTCCATAGCCTCCGTTTGACTGAGATATTTTATTTTTTAATATCTTCAGTTGATTATCACAATATCCGCAATAAATGGAGTAAAAAGTAGTATAGGTATTATTGGTAGAAAAAGTGTTTTGTGTTACTTCGGGTGCATTTTGATAATAAAGGTAAATTCCTGAATAATACTGATTGATAAACTGGTTGTTTTTAATTATGGTTTTATTTTCAAGTTGATTTATTGCTGAACCTTGCCCGTAGCAATATATGCCGTATGAGCCGTTTTCAATAATATTTTCTTCAAATAACATCACGGAGTCGCAGGTTAATGCTCCGCTGGGAGAAATAATTACGGCTTTATCAATAGTTGTGGTATTGGAAGCAGTCCCCAGCAATCTGTTCCCGATGAAGCTGTTGTATGTGGCATTATTACTGTATTTTATAACATTAGAATATACATTTCCGTTCGCCTGTATTGTGAGGTTTTTAAAATGGATATAATCTGCTCCGTTAAGATTTACAACAAAATTGTTTGCAGTTCCGGAAGCAGAATAAGCTAATGTAACATCATTATAATTTCCACTTGCCGATTGAAAAGTAATTGTGTGCAAAGATGATGCGCCAGGTATCTCAGGTATGTTGATTTGTTCATTATAAATTCCTGGCAATACATTAAAAATAACCTGTCCGTTTATCCCGCAATTATTAAGCGATGCTAGCGCACTGTTGAAGTCAGCATAATTGCATCCTGCGCCTATGGTATATGTCCCATTCAGATAACTGGAACAGGCATAAAAATTTACATTTAGAGTATCGTTTGAATGAAATTGGTCAGCATTATCATTAGGCAGTTCTGTCCATACTTTAATGGTATGGCTGCCGGGTAACACATTGATGTCGCCAATAGAAAAAACTCCCGATATCACATCTTCTGCTAATTGCCCTGTCCAGTGAAATATTGCCTGTGAAATGCCATCAAGTTGCCACGCAATTTTAACTTTTGTAAGGGTATCATCTGCATAATTTTTAATCCGAATATATACAGGGTTATTAACACCTGAAAGTATTGTCCCTGCTGGGCTTATTATCTGATTTATTCCTGCATCCGCAGTGTAAGTGAAAGTTGGCAAATGAAGCTGAATATTAGGTCTGTTGGTTTGAACACTGCCGCCACCGAGAGTGCATCCCGAACTGCCGTTCACATATTGTGTCCAGGTTTTTCCGGATGCCGGCGTGCAATATACTTGTGAATTGCTCGAAGTAAACGTGTTGTCATAACAAATATCAATAAGCAGGTTGCTGTTCCCATCCCAGTTAAATGGTGTCTGCAGGGTGATGGTTTGCCAGCCGGTATTAGTTACAGTATAAGTTCCCGAATAAACAGTTGCCCACCCTGTATTTACAAATCCTGACAGATTGCTCAGGCTTGTATGTTGCATTTTAATGTTGAAGTTGTTCATTGTAATAGCTGAGGCAGAAGCAACATTAAAAGCAATAGATGTTATTGGTCCTGCAACCCCGTCGGCAGCTGTAATTTCATTGGAGGCATAAATAAGTTGGGTTCTCGCATCCTCGTAAAGAGTTGCATAAGGCCAAGCCTGCTGCGTTGTGCCGTTTCCGATTTCTACCAGCGGAATGATTTTTTTTATGTAAAACCAAAAAGACAGTCCGTCAGCCTGTACATGTGCAGTAGAATTATCAAAAGCCCTGACATGATAGTCAATTTTGTTTGTATAGGTATAGCTGGGGATAGTTCCTTTATATGTGCTGTCTGATATCCATATCATTGGTTCAACCATCTCTGTTCCATTGTTCAGCTTGTAAACGATATATGCCGTATCAATTCCCGAAGAATCAGTGATATGAGCATAAATATCAAAGGGTCCCGTGTTAAAAACTGTGTCTTGAATTATTACAGGAATGACAGTGATTTTTGGAGGAATTATTTCGTCTGCAGAAGCTGTAACGCTTATATTGTCAATATACCACCCGTGGCAGGTACTGGAGCCGTTGCTGTTGCCATCTCTTAATAGAAAACGGATACGGACATTTGAACTGTTCGCTGCAATTGCTGATATATTAAAAATTTCATTTTTCCACCAGCTCTGTGTGGGCATCACTCCGTTTATGGCAGGCTGCCAGTTTAGCGGATATGTATTGGTGTTAAATTTGTTCCCATTATTTTCAAACTGTGAATTACCGGGGTTAATATAGTGGTCGCCTGTTAGTTTTATCCAGGGCCCGTTATTGACAGAAACTTCAATTTCTCCTGCATCAAGCAGTTCTATTTTGCAAATATGGGAAAAACGCAACAACACAGAAGTATATCCAACTGTAGTAAAAGGAACTGTGGTCAGGTAAGCCGTGTCGTTGAGAGAAACGATATTTGAGTCGCATTTAATTCCTGAGTAATGCAAACGAGTATTAATTGACCAATTATAAGTAGCACCGCTGGCAACAACATTGTACGTTGCCTGTTCAAAATCTTCCTGTAATACTACTGTTTGTGCTGAAGATACGAGGAAACAAGAAAACATTACCAACAAACAAATATACTTTTTCATAGAATTTATTATTATCAAAATTAATACTTTAAAAGTAAGCAAATAGTATATAATTATGAATATTTGAAGAAATTTTTTTTTTAATTATTTTAATTAGTTTATTGCCAGAAAGTTATTTTTTGTGATATTTTTTATAAATTTATTACAGATAGCTTGCTTAATTTGAATTAAATTTGTGTAAAAATTTTTTTAAATGCGGAACGATGCAGACTTGAACGAGACAAAGGAGATAATTGCCAGATACAGAAACCTTTTGCGTGTATGCAAGCCCAAAACAACCGATAAAGATAAGGTTTTAATCCGGAAAGCTTTTAAGCTGGCAGTTAATGCTCATAAAGATATGCGGCGAAAAACAGGAGAGCCTTATATCTATCATCCTATAGAAGTGGCACGTATTTGTGCGGCAGAAATCGGGTTGGGAACAACATCTGTCATTTGTGCTTTGCTGCACGATGTAGTGGAAGATACGGATTACACTCTTGATGATATTAGAGGCTTATTTGGTGACAAAGTGGCAAAGATAATTGACGGACTTACGAAGATTTCAGGAATTTTTGATGCCGGGACAGAGTCAAAGCAAGCTGAAAACTTCAGAAAAATGCTTTTGACACTTTCTGATGATGTCAGGGTAATTTTGATAAAACTTGCCGACCGTTTGCATAATATGCGTACCCTTGACTCACTTCCTAAAGAAAAACAACTCAAAATTGCATCAGAAACTTCATTTCTCTACGCCCCTTTGGCGCACAGGCTGGGTTTGTTTGCTATTAAAACCGAACTTGAAGATCTGGCATTTAAACATATGGAGCCGGAAATATACAGTACCATATCATACATGATTAGGGAATCTGAACCGGAACGAAAAAAGTTTATCAGTAAGTTTTTATCCCCTATAAAAAAGGATATAACAGAGAAAGGTATTGACGCAACTATCATCACAAGAACAAAGTCAATATATTCCATCTGGGATAAGATGCGCAAAAAAGAAATCCCTTTTGAAGAAGTGTATGACCTTTTTGCAATAAGAATTATTATAAATGTGTCACCGGAAAAGGAAAAATCAGAGTGCTTCAACGTGTATTCCATTGTTACAGATCATTACCGCCCTAATAAAGACCGTTTTCGCGACTGGATTTCCATTCCAAAGGCGAATGGTTATGAAGCCCTGCATACAACAGTTATGAGTCATACCGGCAAATGGGTGGAAGTACAGATTCGTTCCGTTCGGATGGATGATATTGCCGAAATGGGTTTCGCCGCACACTGGAAATACAAAGATGGTTCTCAAGGTGAGAGTGCATTGGAAGAATGGCTTGCGCGAATTCGTGAACTGCTTCAAAGCCCTGAGTCAAATGCTCTGGATTTTCTTGAGGATTTTAAACTTCATTTGTTTTCAGATGAAATTTATGTTTTTACTCCCAAAGGCGATATGATTATATTACCTTCAAAATCAACAGCACTTGATTTTGCATATAATATTCACTCACAAATAGGCAATAGTTGTATTGGAGCAAAAGTTAATTTAAAGCTTGTCCCTTTGAACTATGTTTTAAAAAGCGGTGACCAGGTAGAGATTATTACTTCTGATAAACAAACACCAAAAGAACAATGGTTTGAATATGTTACTACTGCCAAGGCCAAGTCTCAGATTAAAGCATTTGTCAGGGAAGAAAAAAAGCAAATGGCCATTGAAGGTAAAATTAAATTAAAATCCTTCTTTGAAGAATTGCATATTGAATTCAACACTTCTAATTTAAATAAGTTTATGCATGCCACCGGATTCAATGTGCCCGCAAATCTTTATGTCGAAGCAGCGAAGGGAACTATAACGGATAAAGACATAAAAGAATGCTTTACGAAGCAGGAAAGTGAAAACTGGCTCCGTTATCTTCGATTCCCTTTCTCTAAAAGCAAACACACCGAAATAAAAAAAGAAACTACTCCTGAATCCTCTTCCGGAAACTCAGACAGTCTTCCTCTATTGAACTCTCAGGTTGAAAATATACGTTATAACATTGCTAAATGCTGTAATCCGATTCTCGGAGATGAAGTAATTGGCTTAATAGAAAAAAGCGGAGAAATTACTGTGCATCGAGCAAACTGCGTTTATGCAGTAGAGTTTATGTCGAAGTACGGGAACAAACTGGTGAAATCAAAATGGACCACCGATGGCTCGCCTCATTTTCTGGCCGGGATTACAATAAAGGGCTTTGACAGAGTTGGAATGATTAGAGATATTACTACTCAAATATCACAACAACTTAATATAAATATTCGTTCCATGACACTGGAAACCGACAGCGGAATCTTTGAAGGTCATATCACTGTTTATATTCAGAATACCGAACAGTTAAAAACATTGATAGAAACCATAAAAAAAGTGAATGGAATAGAAAGTATAAACAGAATCAACTGATGGTTTTTTATATGAAGAGAATATTTAATTTTTATCTGGAATAAATTAATATTTTGTATCTTTAACAAAAAAATATAATGAAATATCAACAGTTAGAAAATTTTGAGGATGTCAGAAAAATTTTTGTAGCTTACCTTGAACAGCAAAAACATCGCAAAACTCCGGAAAGATTTACTATTCTGAAAGAAATTTATTCTTTTAACGGGCATTTTGATGTAGAAACACTCTATATTAAAATGAAAAATAATAAATATAGAGTAAGTCGTGCAACGCTTTATAATACTATTGAAATTCTTTTACACTGCGGCCTTGTTGTGAGGCACCAGTTTGGACAAAATTCAGCTCAATATGAAAAATCACATAAGTTCAAGCAACATGACCATGTGATTTGCATCGACAGCAAAAAAATAATTGAGTTTTGTGACCCTCGTATTGAAGAAATAAAAAAATCTCTTGAAGAAACATTTAAACTTAAAATTACACATCATTCGCTGACTTTTTATGCAAAATGTGGCAGGAAGTAAAACGATTATGAATTTAATAAAAGAAGATAAATGAAAGTAGATGTGATACTAGGCCTTCAATGGGGAGACGAAGGAAAAGGTAAAATTGTTGATGCCCTGGCACCCGGATATGATATTATTGCTCGTTTTCAGGGAGGGCCCAATGCCGGGCACACCATTGAATTTAATAATCAGAAGATAATTTTACATACCATTCCATCCGGAATATTACATAGCAACACTATGAACATAATAGGCAATGGAGTTGTTATCGACCCGGTCATATTAAATGAAGAACTAAATAATATTCTTGCTTTTAACCCTGCAGCAGCCCAAAACCTTCTCATCTCAAAAAGGGCGCATTTTATACTTCCTGTTCATCGTGCTGTTGATGCCTGTTTTGAACACCTGAAAGGCGATGCAAAAATAGGTTCCACACTGAAGGGGATAGCCCCGGCATATTCTGATAAATATAATCGTAGAGGTATTAGAGCAGGAGATATTTTTTATCCCGATTTTTTATCAAAATATAAAAAACTTACCGAGGAACATATTCAGATTATTAAACATTACGGATTTAGTACTACTGATTTTAAAATTGACGGCATTGAGTTCAGCAGATACGAAGAATTGTGGCTGGCAGCAATAGAGCAAATCAAGCACTTGCAATTTGAAGACACAGAGATATATATTAATGAAGCCATACAGGCCGAAAAGAAAATACTTGCCGAAGGCGCTCAGGGAACTTTGCTCGACATTGATTTCGGCTCTTATCCTTATGTAACTTCGTCAAATACTATTTGTTCGGGGGTTTGCTCAGGGCTGGGCATCGCACCTCACAAAATCGGGAGAGTTTATGGAGTGTTTAAAGCTTATTGCACAAGGGTGGGCAGCGGACCTTTCCCAACGGAATTATTTGACGAAACAGGTATAAAACTGCAAAAAAAAGGAAATGAATTTGGATCGACTACAGGCAGGGTAAGACGTTGCGGATGGCTCGACCTTCCGGCGCTCAAATATGCTGTTATGCTTAACGGAGTTACCGATTTGGTTATGACAAAAGCAGATGTTATGAATTCCTTTGAAACAATTTTAACGGCCACTTCCTATTTGGACAGGGATATTAAATACAACTTTATTCCTTTTGATTTGCCTGTTAAAAATTTAGTTCCTCAATATGCTCAGATAAAAGGATGGAACAGGCAAACGGATGATATTAATACTGTTGAAGACTTACCCGAGGAATTATATAATTACATAAAATTTATTGAAAACCATACAAATATTCCTGTTTCTTTTTTATCTTTAGGACCTGATAGAAAACAAACGTATCAATTATAAAACATTAATATAATGAAAACAAAAGGTTTAATTCTTCTTTGCTTTTTTGTATCAGCATTCATAAGTGTAAATGCACAAAAAATTAATGAGTCCAAAGTACCTCAGGACGTTTTTATTAGTTTTAAATATAAATATTCTGAAGCCGTGGTTAGTTATTGGGAAAAAATAGGTGATTTATATGTTGTGAAGTTTAAATTAAACGACCAAGTCTCAAAAGCAGAATATGATGAAAAAGGCTTATGGCAAGTTACTAAAACAGAAGTTAAAGAAAAAGAAATGCCCACTCCGATTATTGATTACTATAAACAAAACTATTGGAGTAAAGAATATGTAATTGTTGTTAGTGAACTTCATAGAACAGCTCAGGGTGAATCGTTTTATTTTTTACAACTGAAAAAGGAAGGAATAAGCCAGGTAAAACCTGTTGAGTTGCATTTTGACCTTACCGGGAAACTTATTTATAAATACGACCCCGCTGAAGATCTTATTGACGATAAAAATAATGGGGAGAATACCGATGATAAGCCTCATAATCAGGTAAATGTTTCTAATTATAATACAGGGCCATATTCCAATCAAGGTGAAGATACTCCTGATGATGGAACAAAAAACCTTATTGATGTTTCAAAAGTACCTGCTGCGGCCAAAACACATTTTGCGAGCAAAAATAAAAAAGCTGCCGGCACCGTATGGTATTTGATAGATAAAAAATATGTTGTAAAATTTAACAGTGCCGGCAGAAATGGCTCTGCAACATACACAAAAGAAGGTACGTGGATGGAAACCAGGATAGAATCATCTGAGGCTAGCCTGCATCAACTCATTATCAAGTATTTAAAAGATAATTATAGACCTTATGTTATCAAGTCAGTTGAAAATGTTAATAAACCAAAAGATAAATCAGTTTATATAAGGATGTATGATAAACGCGACAAGACCGTGCCTCCACTTATTACAGAAATATGGTTTACCTCTACTGGCAAATTTATTAATGTTGAAAAACCGGAAATTATTGACCCCTACGAGCTGGAACGCCAGAAACGCAAGGAAGAAAAAGAGAAAGAGTTTTTGTCGAGTGTTGACCAGAAAGGCGAAAAATACGAAGATGCAGACAATTATTATGAAAAGGTATCTATTAAAGAATTACCTACTCCCATTATCAACTATGTCAAGCAAAATTATAAAGAACATATCATTAAATCTGCCCACTTTTATAGCGATGATGAATTAGGGAATGTTTACCTGATAAAAGTGAAAATTGAAGGTGCAAAATACGGAATCCAGTTGTTTTTTGATATTTCCGGTAAACTGCTTAGAAAAGTTGATGAAACCGAAAACAGGGTTAATCAGGATAATTTTAAAGTGGATAATGATAATCAGGCTGAAGAGGAAAAGCCTTCAAAATATGGTACTCCTGATGAAAGAGTTAGTTATGGGGAATTGCCATCAGATATTTCAAAATATTTGAAGAAAAATTATCCCCAGCACATGGTTTATGAACTCTACTTTAAGACAGATAACGAACTTGGAAATTGTTACCTCCTTATATTGCGTAAAACCGGTGAGAAAAAAGTTATCAAGCTGTATTTCGACATGGACGGGAACCTCCTGAGAAACGAAATGGAAAACCTTTAAAAAATTCAGGGCATTTCCGGGAGCAAAAAATTCCATTGAAATACACATTATGAACCGGACGATACCTTTCGTTTTATTTTTTGTGTGCCTGCTTCAAAGCCTATTGAGTTATGGACAGGAAAAACCGGAACTCAAAAAAATTGACCTTATCAGTGCCGAAAGTATGACGTATGACCAATCAAAGGGTGATTACACCCTGCTTATTGGCAATGTTATTTTTCAGCACGAAGGCACCTTGATGTATTGCGACAGCGCATACCTTTACGAAGAAAATAATAGTCTGGATGCTTTTGGTAATATACATATTAAAGGAAGCGACTCACTGAATATTTTTGGAGATTCACTTAAATATAACGGTAACACTAAGATTGCAGAAATACATAAGAATGTCCGGCTCATTGATAATGAAATAACTCTCACAACTGAGCATCTCACATATAATATTAAAGCGAAAACAGGTACTTATTTTGACATGGGGAAAATTGTTGACCCCGAAAATACCCTCACAAGCAAATATGGGTTTTATTATTCGGATAAAAAGGATTTTTTCTTCAGCGACTCTGTGGTGCTCATTAATGATGACTATACAATAAATACAGATTCCCTTGTTTATAACACATCCACAGAAGTATCGCGTTTTTATGGCCCCACAACTATCATTAGTGACGAAAATTATATTTACTGCGAAAAAGGCTGGTATGACACCCAAAAAGATATCGCCGAATTTACAAGAAATGCCTTTATGAAAAACAAAACCCAGAGTATCAGCGGCGACAGTATATTTTATAATCGTATCACAGGCATTGGAGTTGCTTACTACAATGTAATTATTAATGATACTGACAGAAATTCGGTTATTAAAAGTGACTACGTGTTATACGATGAGATAAATCAATACAGCCTGGCAACAAGAAATGCACTTCTTATTCAGATTGATGATGGGCGGGACTCGTTGTTTCTGCACGCCGATACACTTATCGGGACTTTTGACACTCTTACCGAAAAAGCAAAAATCCTTTATGCTTTTCACAAGGTTAAATTTTTCAGAGAGGATTTGCAGGGGCAATGCGATTCGTTAATTTATAATTACGCAGATTCTACAATTCATATGTTTTACGACCCTGTTATATGGAATGAAGAAAATCAGCTTTCAGCAGATACGGTGGTAATTCAATTATGTGATGACCTGATTGACAAAATGTACCTGTATAAATCCTGCTTTATTGTAATGTGTGATGACAGTACCGAATATCGATTTAACCAGGTTAAAGGAGCGTATATGACCGGATTTTTTGATAAACATGGTGAACTTTACAAGATACATGTTACCGGAAACACAGAAACCATTTATTTTCTAAGAGAAGATAACGGGAGAAGAATAGGGATAAATAAAGCGATTTCAAATAAACTGGATGTGTTTGTTTCAGATAATGAAATTAAAACAATTACTTTCCTTGAAAAACCCGTTGCAACTTTGTATCCCGAAAATGAACTTACACAAAAAGAAATGCTTCTGAAAAATTTCAGATGGCTGGAAAAATACCGCCCTAAAAATAAAACCGACATATTTTATTGGGAATAACATGCATTTATTTTATGAAACAGATTTGTCTCCAGAATCTATTCAACTAAGCCCGGAAGAAGCAAAACATTGCAGGTCCCTTAGAATAAAAAAAGGAGATATCGTTTACTTAACTGACGGGTATGGGAATTTGTGCAAAACAGAAATCACTGCTGATGAGAGATATAATTTTCATGTACGTATACTCCACCGGCAAAAGGAATATAACAGAAGAACTTTCAATATTCACATAGCAATATCTCCTACTAAAAATCCTGACCGCATGGAATGGTTTCTTGAAAAAGTTACCGAAATAGGCATTGATGAAATTACCCCGATTCTTTGCGAACATACAGAAAAGACACATGTGAATACAGAAAGATTCCGGAAAATTATCATTTCCGCCATGAAACAATCATTTTCGGCATATTTACCAAAATTAAACAGCAAAACAACATTTAGAGATTTTGTTGAGAAAGCCGGGGAAAATCAAAAATTTATCGCCTATTGTGGAGGCAAAGCTTCTTTGCATTTAAATTCTGGATATAAAAAAAATCAGAATGTACGGATTCTTATTGGCCCCGAGGGAGATTTCACCGCAGAAGAAGTTGCATTTGCTGAAAAAAACGGATTTGTGCTAATAACTTTAGGCAAAAATCGTTTAAGAACCGAAACGGCAGGCATCATGGCTTGCAGTATCATCAATATTATGAATACTTGAGACGATGAAATATTATTATAAATTTTTTTTATTTGGCATTTTTATTTCCTTTTTTATCAGCCTTCATGCGCAAAATGCACAGATAGCATTATTAAAATACAGAGGCGGAGGCGACTGGTATGCCAACCCGACTTCACTTACCAACCTGATAAAGTATTGCAATCAAAACCTGAATACAAATCTAAATCAGGATTATGCCACGGTCGATGTTGGCAGTACGGAGTTGTTTAACTACCCTTTTGTTCATATTACCGGACACGGAAATATTGTTTTTAATACCCAGGAAAGTGATAATTTAAGAAATTATCTTATTAGCGGCGGTTTTCTTCATATTTCGGATAATTATGGCCTCGACAAATTTATCCGCCGCGAAATGAAAAAAGTTTTTCCGGAGTTAGATTTTGTTGAGTTGCCTTTCAATCACCCGGTTTATCATCAGAAATATAATTTCCCAAACGGGCTTCCAAAAATACACGAACATGATGCAAAATCTCCCCAGGGGTTTGGGCTGATTTGGGAAGGTCGCCTGCTTTGTTTTTATGATTATGAATGTGACCTGGGCGATGGATGGGAGGACCAGGCAGTGCATAAAGATTCGGATGCTACACGGCAAAAAGCCTTACAAATGGGAGCTAACATCATTCAATATGTTTTTATGAAATAAAAAAAGGCTGTCCAACAAGGGCAGCCTTTTTTTTGATAAGTGAACAATATTATTCAACAATCATTTTCTTTGTGAATCTGTAGCCATCAGCATTCAAAGAATAAATATAAGTTCCGGCTGCTAATTTATTGGTCAGTTTGATAGTATAACTACCAGCTGATTTATTTCCATCATTAACAGAGGTTATCAATTTACCATTTAAATCCCTAATTTCCAGTGTTACGTTGTTAAAAGATTTGTTTATAACATAATCTACGGTAACGATTCCGTCAATAGAAGGGTTAGGATACTGTGTCATTTGGATTCCGCCAAAATAATCATCTGAGCCCGGTATTCCAGCAATGTTATCAGCAATGATCCATGCTTCGAAAAATGAGTATGGTGGCATTAATGTATACATCCCCCATGTGCCACCAACTTTCACCCAGCAAAGGCCATCAAGCTCTCCGAAATCTCCGTCGAAAAGTAAACCAAAAATGGTGTCACCAACATCTGAAGATGCTCTCCAATCCAAAAATGCATAAGGTCTGGTAACAGCTTCAAAATCTACAGGAGCAGCAAATAATTTTGTATTCCACCCATTACTAGCATTAGTAGTATCTAAATCTGCAAATGTAATACTATCCATAGCAAGAGTGTTACTATTAGTATCAGCATCCCAAAAACCAGCTCCAATATAAATTTTACTGTCTAAAGAACTTCCTGCAGCAGCTGTTTTACCATAGATACGAAACAATACTCCTTCGCATGAAAATCCAGGAGAGGCAATTTCAGGTGAAGAAACAAAACCGCCCATTAAATTAGTAGGATCACTAAAAAAATTGATGCCATTGAAATAATACTGGGCAGATGCTAAAAGAAGAGTGTAATCATTTAAACCAACTGTGTCGTTAACAGTTTTCGCATTCGAAGCCATTGGCGCCAATTGAACAGGATGCAATTTAGAGTTGTCAATTTGTAAAGAGCCAACTGGTTTCGTCATTTGTGCAAATGTCATTGAGGTAACCATCAACATTGCAAGTAGCAAGTAAACTTTTTTCATTTTTTTAAATTTTTTGGTTAGTAATTAATTTTTTACAAAAATAATAAAATTTATTATCAAATAACAAAATTATTGTTTTTTTTGTATTTATAGTATTTAATTTTTAAAAAGAAACCCAGATTTTACCATAAAAATTGATATTGTTGTTTAACAAATCATTAAACTTGTTTATTTTTATTACAGATGCTTGTTTTGTGCCTGCAGAAGAAACAAGATACAATTCGCAGTATTTATTATTTTCAGACAATTTGTATAAATTAACAAGCTGGGTTACAGTTAAACAATAAGCATCCATTAAATCAGTTTTGCCGCTTACGAAAATGTACTTTTCGTCTGAACCTTGAGTTTTAATAATTAAATCGGCAATATTTTTCTGCTCTGTAATAATTTCATGTGTTGGATATTTTTTAGTAAGGATTTTTTCAACAAATTTACAACTCCAGCTATGTATTTCTGTCAATGAGTCATCAGAATATATTTGTGAGGGGTTTGAAATATTGTTAAAAGAGATATATGACAAACGAGATAATTCGGATGCATTTTTTTGCACATTTAAACAAGTATCTTTTGTAAAATTAAAATTAGGTTCATCCTTTGGTAATTCAATATTTTCAATAGTTGTCTCCGGCTCCCATTCTAAATATATTTCATTCTTAAAGTCTCTATTAACGGTTACTCCCATTTTTAAAGCGAACAAATTTTTTTCTGACTCACTTAAATTACAGGCTTCGGATATATCGGATATACTTATTTTACAGGGTGCGGTATAAGTTTTTTCTTTTGTGTAAATCCAGGGTTTAGTTTTGATAATCTTTGAGGTAGCCTGTTGCTCCGCTTCGGGCATTATCAGAAATAATTTTAAAAGAGCAGCTGATTTTACAGGGCTTATATTCCCCAGAAACGTACAAAACCCTTCTAATTCTTTATTGTCATTTTGTGTATTAACTATTCTAGGGTAACCAACTGCACCGGTGTCTTCTAAAATAGTAATGAAATCTTTAGAATGTTTTTTTTCAAATTTTCTGAAAAAACTTTTAACAGGGAAAAATATTTTGTTGTTTCCCGAAAAATATGCAGATAAATTATTGTTATTCAAATAAATTTCTGATGCTATCTTCAGGCTCTTTGCACCTTCTTGATTTTCGGCATAAACCCATGCAACATTATTAAGTTTTTGGATGATTTCCTCTCTATGGCTTGGTGAAGCAGTTTTAAATGCAGTTATTATTTTCTCAATCTTTATGTAGTAATCTCTGCCTGGTTTTACTTCATTTTGTTGAAATGACGGAATAATATTGAAAAAAACATCATCAAACAATTCTGCTTTTTTTAATCCGAGCTCTTTAAAAAACGCCATGCAGATTTCATCCGAGCATAGTTTTGGGTGCACTTCGGGAAGAAAACTTTTTTTTTCTTCTGGCAAAAAAACCAAAGCAGTGTTTTCTTTATCATAAGCAGGCATAAATCCATGAGATTGTGTCAGCATAATTGGAGCATATCTCAGGCTAAAATAACTTCCGGCATGATGGGCATCCCATAAATTAGAATGTTTATATAGGTATTGGTAAAAATGCGTGAGCCAGTTTATATTTTTGTCTTTAAGCCAATGTACATTAATTAATACTCTAAATGCAAAACTTTCCGCATCGGAATTTTTAATCTGTAAGCGTTCACTGAAATATTTTTTTAAGCTTTCATATTTATTGTTTGTGATAAGCTTGTCGGTGAAATATTTTTTCTGAAATAAAATACCCAGATCTTTTGAAGAAAGCAGGCTTGTAATTTCATTGTCGCCAGGGGTTATCACGTCAGATGCGCAGGCATATTTTTGCCTTGAAACTGGAATTTTTGCCCCTGACATTAAATAATGAAGCAATGCATCAGAAAATGATAAATAAAAAAACTGCTCCGAATCAGCTGAAATTTCATCTTCAGATATATTCAAAGGCATCAATGACAAAAAATCAACAGTATAGAACCCAAGCTGCCTGATAGAATCAAGTGATTTTATGAACAGATGATTTGCTTTATTTAAAAGTTTAATGTTTTCGGGAGTGCGAATTTTATCAAAAAGAATATACTCCCTTAAAGGGTTGGTGGTAAAACTGCCGTTAATAAAAAAGCTTAAACCGCTTTTCATACGGGTGGGGAAGTACACAAAAACAGGAGATTCTTTTACAGGGACAATTTTGAATGTATTCCCGTTTTCGTTTATTTTATAGGCAATTTCAACAATTTCATTTTTATGAAGACGGGAGGAGAAGAGTAAAAATTTCTCTGTATTAGTTTCAGAATTTGAGCCTAAAGTTGTTGTTTCGATACTTATGATAAAGTATTTTTTTTTATCAACGGAGTCCCGCTTTAATATTCGGTATGGAGCGGCTGAAATAGAAATCTCCATACACGAAATTTGTTTCAGAAAAAGCAAGTAATATGAATTAAGTTCTTCCAATCCTTGTTTTACAGTCTGGTAACATTCCAAAGATTTTTTTTTCTTAAAAGGTAATATTATTAATGTATTAAATCCATCATCTGCTGTTTTTGCTTTAATAATTTCCAGAATTTCATAATCCAAAATAGCATAATGAAAGCCGGAAGAATGAATTTCGGGGATGTCAGTGATTGAAAAAACGGATTTAAATCCTATACCAAATTTGCCTATTAAATTTATATCTTCTTCGCCCTTCTTTGTTGTGTTTGCAAAAGTGGTCAGCGACATCAGGTCGGCCTCGTCGAAGTCCTTGCCATTATGATGAATTTCTATCCTGTCGTCAAATAATTTGAACCTGATTATTTTTTCGGGTTCGTTTGTTTTTTTTCTTGCATAGGCATCTTCAGTATTTTGTATTATTTCTTCAATAAATCTCGACGGGCGGGCATACATATGCGACAGGAATTCAGCATGCCTGTTTCCTTTGGCCTTATTGGCGGCCACGGCTTCTCTGCTTTTTTGTATATGTTCCTGTAGTGTTAGTTTCATACTGCCGTTTTGTGCAAATTTAGAATTTCTGTACTAATGTGAATAATTAATTTAACCCTATTTGCCAACAATCATTATTCTATTGTTTGTCCGCTAACATAAAACTTTAAGTTGCTCAATAAACGCTATTATCTTCTCGTAAACAATAACATCTTAAATCAAATCCTTATCTTTGCCCTATGAATACACAAAAACAAACAAGAACCGAATTATCAGAGTTGGGAGAATTCGGCCTTATCCACCGACTTACTTCGGGAATAAAAATACATAACAGCAATACTCTCAAAGGTGTTGGCGATGATGCAGCTGTTATAGAAAATATCGATTTACTAACACTTGTTTCAACAGATTTGCTGGTCGAAAAAGTTCATTTTGACCTTACGTATTATCCTCTGAAACATATGGGATACAAAGCCTCTGTTGTTAATTTTTCAGATATTTATGCTATGAATGGAACACCACGCCAGTTACTTGTAGGGCTGGCAGTGTCGAATCGTTTTTCAGTCGAAGCAATTGATGAAATTTATGCAGGAATTCGGCTGGCTTGTGAAAAATATCATGTTGACCTCGCAGGGGGCGACACTACAAGCAGCCATTCAGGTTTGTTTTTATCTCTGACTATTATAGGTAGTGTTGAAAAAAATAGAGTTGTTTATCGTAATACAGCTAATGAAAGCGACCTGATATGTGTAAGCGGGGACCTGGGTAGCGCTTATGCCGGACTGTTGCTTTTAGAAAGGGAAAAGACGGTATTCAAAGCCAATCCTGATATGCAACCTGATTTTGAAGGATTTGATTATGTTTTAGGCAGGCAGTTAAAACCAGAAGCCCGCAGGGATATAATTGAACTATTAAAAGAAAATGAAATCATACCCACATCAATGATTGATGTTTCCGATGGGCTGGCTTCGGATATATTGCATTTATGCAACGATTCTGTTAAAGGCTGTGCTTTGTACGAAGAAAAAATTCCGCTCGACATGTCAACTATAAAGGCCTGCGACAGCTTTAAAATTGACCCGCTGACTGCAGCCATGAACGGTGGTGAAGATTACGAGTTGTTGTTTACTATACGACAAGACGATTATGAGAAATTAAGAAAACTTGAGGAGGTAAGCATTATTGGCCATATTACAGAAGCATCTGCAGGTTGTAATTTAATAACCCGCAGTGGGCAGTCAGTGCCAATCACTGCACAGGGGTGGGATGGATTAAAAAAATTTAATCGTTATAATGTTTAAAGGAAAGAATTGCAGCAATAGTGCCGCAAACTAAAACACTGGCTGCACTTCCGATAGCTGCATTTACAATTTTTTTACGACGGGCTATATGTTTAAATCCGTCGATATAATATTCATTGTTAATCTTGTCTGCAGGGAAGTATTTTTTCTTTGTTGGTTTTACAGGCACAGCAGCTGCCACACCAAGATAAGCGCCGGGAATAAGTATCCCCCACATGCCAAGATTAAATAATCCAGCACCTGTTACAGCCCCCACGGCAGAAGCCCAGGGAGCATGGTAACGGTATTGAGCAAGGTGTTCACCGGCAATAAAATCTTCCATTTCTTCAACCGTTAGTGGTTGTTCATCTGTTATTAAAGGAGTGTAAAGAACCAGGCTAATGCTGTCTTTAAAATGAATGGCGAAAACATCTTCTTTTTTCAGAATCTTGGTTTTAATAGATTTTTTTTTCTGAACCTCAAGGTGGAGAAGGGTTTCGTTTTTATTGAACTCAATAACATTTCCCTTAAAATGTTTGCCGTTGAACATTACAATAGAATCCTGCGATTTTACCGATGCAACAACAACAAAAAATATGTATACAAAAATAACAGCTTTTCTCATTACATAGTTTTTTGCAAATATATAAAGCAAATTCAATAAAACTAAAATAAATAAAATATAAAGGTGTAAAGATTTTAGTGTGCTTTATGTATATTTGTAAAACAAAGAAGGATTATTTATGAATATTAAATTGGGAAATATCAAAAAACTTCATGTAATAGGCGACAGAGTGCTTGTAAAAAAAACCAAAACAATTGACCGGACAAAATCAGGTTTGATACTTCCGCCCGGAGTTACAGAAAAAGAAGATATTCAGTCCGGTTATGTTATCAAACCAGGTCCGGGTTATCCAATACCCATTGTCGCAGATGAAGACGAAGCATGGAAAAATAAGGAAGACAAAGTTAAATATATCCCCTTGCAGGCCAAAGAAGGTGACCTGGTAATTTATCTTCAAAATCAGGCTCATGAAATAGAATTCGATAAAGAGAAGTATTTCATAGTACCCAATTCAGCAATATTATTATTGTATCGTGATGAATAAGGCAGAAATATTTGCCATTACTCTTTAGTAACCCTTGATATATTGATATTCCGTTAATTACAAAGATTAACAAAAGTTTAACGGTTTTTTTAGTTCGCATATTACCGAACTAAAAAAACTATGTGTAATTTTGCCGTCGAAAATTTTTGAAAATGAACACTGAAGAAAGAATCAAAGCACAATGGGAATTGGTAGAAACCATTGGCCGTGTTTATGAAAAGCAGGGCTTTGGAACTATTACCGGTCGTATTGCTGGGCTTCTGACCGTAATGGATAAAGAGCAATTTACTTTTGATGAAATCGTCGAAGAATTGAATATAAGTAAAAGCTCTGCCAGTCATGGCCTGCGGCTTCTGGAAACTCAGAATCAGATAGAATACATTACTCAGCCCGGCGACCGCAAACGATATTTTCGGGTTAGGACACAAGATAAATTTGCTATTATTGATAACCACCATATGATACTTAACAATTCAAGGAATATTTTTCAATCAATTTTGGAACTAAAAGCCGATAAGAATACGAAGGTGTCTGTTTATATCAGTGATGTGTTGAGTTTGTTATGTTTTTTTCTCGAGAAGTTTGAGGATTTAAAAACAATGTATTTGAACAAGTGATAAATTATAAAAAAATGATGGTATGAGAATGTTTAAGATTTTTTTGTTGATAATATTTATAATGACAGATTGTGTTTTGTATGGGCAGGAACAATCATACACTCTGTCATTGACCCAGGCTCGCGATTATGCTTTACAAAATAATAAATCGTTAATGAATGCAAGGGCAGGTATAGCTTCATCCAAACAAAAGTTGAATGAAACAATTGCCCAGGGCTTGCCCCAGGTGGAAGGCAGCCTGAACTACATGACCTATTTTAACTATGAAATGAATTTCAGTATGGGGAGTTCCGACACCGAGCCAAATATCAATTATGCGCTGCTGGACCTTGGTGACATGGAAGTATTAAACGCGATCAGCCAGATGTTTGGCTCTTCCGAACCGATAGTGATGAACGACCAACTCTCCGGCAAAGTGCAATTATCCCAGCTTATTTTCAGCGGGCAATACCTTGCAGGGATCAAAACAGCGAAAATTGCGCGCAAATTATCAGAGCAGAGCGTGGTGGCAAGCGAGCAGGATGTTAAAGAAAACGTTACGAACACCTATTATCAGATTCTGACCAGTGAACGCACCTTAAAGATTATTAATGGCAACATAAAAAACCTGAACGAAATACTTCAGCATACCACCAATATGTATAACGCAGGACTGGCGGAAGAAACCGACGTGGACCAGTTGAAAATAACGGTGAACCAGTTAAAAAACTCACAGAAGGCACTGGAAAGGATGACTCAGTTGAGCTATAACATGCTTAAATTTCAGTTGGGCGTTCCACCAGCTACTTCGATAATACTTACGGACAGCCTGACACAGCTTCTGGATGCTGCCAATCCGCAAATGGCTTTAGCCAAAGACTTCAACATTTCTGAAAATATTAATTATCAGATGATGGAATCGCAGGTGGCGCTTAGTAAAAAACAGGTTGACCTCCGGAAATGGGCTTATGCACCTACCATTGCCGGTTATTATAATTATACCGGAAAGATCCTTAAGACAGATTTTGATTTAAATCCAAGCCACCTGGTGGGAGTTACCATGTCGGTGCCTATTTGGTCAAGCGGCGTAAGAAAAGCGCAGCTTGCACAGTCAAAAATAAGTTATGATATTGCTCTCCGTAACAAGGATATCGTCAAGGACCAACTGGAACTTCAAAAAACTCAGTTATTGTATGTGTACCAGAATGCCCTGGAAAACTATGAAACCCAGAAAGAAAACGTTTCTGTTGCCGGAAGGGTTTATCAGAGTATTCAGAACAAATATAAGCACGGCGCAGCCTCCAGCCTAGATCTGACACAGGCAAACGGCAATTACCTGACTGCCGAGAGTAATTATTATTCGTCCATATTGACGCTGCTTCAGGCGCAGACTTCACTTGACAAACTTTATAACAAATTATAATCATTTATAAACTTTAATAATTAAACATAATGAAACGCTACTTCTCACTTCTAATCCTGTTATCCGTTTTTTTTGCTTCATGCAGCAATGAAAAAAAGAATGATGCTAACGTACCAACAGCCGACACCACGGTTTATCGCGTAAAGACCATGTTGCTCGAAAAACAAAATATTGCGCAGAAGATCGAATATACGGCCAGTTTGCTGCCATACGAAGAAATAAATTATGCCCCGGCAGCTCCGGGAAGGATCGACCAGATCAATGTGGAGGTCGGGAGCCGTGTAAGCAAAGGAACGGTGATTGCCCGCATGGACCGCACGAACTATAATAATGCCAACGAACAATTGCAGAGCGCACGTTCCAACTTTATGCGTATGGACACCCTTCATAAACTCAACAGTATTTCGGATGCGCAGTGGGAAGCCGCAAAAACCCAATACGAGGTTGCCAAAACCAATGTTGATTTTCTTGCAGGCAACACCACGCTGGTTTCTCCCATCAACGGGATTGTTACCGGGAAATATTTCCAAAGCGGTGAACTTTATTCCGGTGTTCCAAACACTGCTGCCGGGAAAGCAGCTATTGTCACGCTCATGCAGATCAACCCATTGAAAGCAAAGATCAATATTTCCGAGCGCTACTACCCTTTGATTAAACTGGGTATGAAAGCGGATGTCGGAGTTGATATTTTCAAGGAAAAAACTTTTCAGGGCGTGGTATTCAGGATTTATCCGACTGTCAGTTCGGATACCCGTACATTCCCCGTTGAACTTACCATCCCCAATTCGGATGAAAAATTACGCCCGGGAATGTTTGCAAGGGTGTCGCTCGATCTGGGTGAAGCCAGCGCACTTGTGGTGCCTGCTACAGCTTTGGTGAAACAGGAAGGTACCAATAATCGCTTTATATTTATTGCAGGTGCGGACAATGTAGCCCATAAAATTGAAGTAGAGATCGGCACCCGATTCGATGATAAAATAGAGATCATTTCTGAAAAGATCAAAGAAGGAGATCAGATCATTATCGCCGGGCAGAACAAGCTTATGGATGGTTCACATATTTCGGTCGTGAAGTGAAACGGAAAATCAAAGAATTTTTTACAAAGAACTATAAAGAAATAAAGCTATGAGTATATATGGAAGTGCCGTAAAGAAGCCTGTTACGACGTTGATGATTTTTATTGCAATTATTGTGGTCGGGATTTACTCATTTACCCGGCTGCCGATTGACCTGTATCCCGAGATAGAAATACCGGCCATCATGGTTTACACCGGGTATTCCGGTGCCAATGCCGCAGATATTGAAACAAATATCTCAAAACCTATTGAAAATACACTGAATACCGTCAGTAACCTGAAAGAAGTTTATTCCACCTCCAGGGATAATGCTTCGGTTGTTACTCTTGAATTTGAATACGGGACAGACCTTGACGGTGCGGCCAACGATGTGAGGGACGCCCTGGGAATGGTTACGCGCTATTTGCCGGAGGGAGCAGATGACCCAATAATTTTCAAGTTTAGCACCAACATGATGCCTATCATGTTTTTCGCAATTACCGCAGACGAAAGTTATGAAGGAATCGAAGAAGAATTGAACGAAAAACTGGTTAATCCACTGAACCGCATTGACGGGATCGGTTCTGTTTCACTAATTGGAGCGCCGATCCGAGAGGTAAGCGTAAATATTGACCCGCGGAAAATGGAGGCCTATAACCTGACGATAGAACAAATCGGTAATGTTTTGCGTGCAGAAAACCTGAACATGCCTGCCGGATCGGTGGATATGGGGCAGATGACTTATCCGCTTCGGGTTCAGGGCGAATTTGAGCAAAGTGAACAGATAAAAAACGTAGTTCTTACCAATTATCAGGGAAAAACCATCTACCTGAAAGATGTGGCTGTCGTGAACGACTCTATTCGTAAAATGAGCCTTGACGAAAAAATCAATGGCAGAAAAGGTGTCCGCATGATGATCATGAAACAGTCCGGCGCCAATACAGTGCAGATAGCCAAAGAAGTGAACAAAAAGGTCGCCGAACTGAAAAAAGACCTGCCGGCCGATGTCAAGATTGACCCGATATGGGATACCAGTGATTTTATTACAAATTCTATTAACAACCTGACGGAAACCTTACTGTTTGCCTTTTTATTTGTGATGCTGGTGGTAATTTTCTTCCTGGGAAAATGGAGGGCAACATTTATCATCATCCTGACTATTCCTATTTCGCTGATTGTCGCCTTTATCTACCTTGGAATTTCAGGCAGCACCATTAATATTATTTCGCTTTCGGCCTTGTCCATAGGTATCGGAATGGTGGTGGATGATGCGATCGTGGTACTTGAGAATATTACCCGGCACATCGAGCGTGGTAGTTCGCCACGGGAAGCCGCCGTATATGCTACTAACGAGGTGTGGCTTGCTGTAATTGCCTCCACCCTGACCATTGTCGCCGTTTTCTTCCCGCTTACCCTGGTATCAGGAATGACAGGGATCATGTTTAAACAATTGGGATGGATCGTGACCATAACTATCCTCACTTCGGCTATTGCTGCTATCACAATTACACCTATGCTTAGCTCAAAGTTTTTAGGATTGAAACCTGTGAAAAAGAAACCAGGCTGGTTCAGCCATGAGCGTCTGGTGGTTCCGTTATTGGACAAGATGGACAGCTTTTATGTCCGCTCCCTGAGATGGAGTTTACGTCATAAAAAAATCATTGTTTTCGGGGCTTTTGGAATCCTCTTGTTTTCAGTATTACTGGCCACATCATTAAAGACTGAGTTCATCCCTGAAACGGATCAGGGCCAATTGTCTGCTGTTATCGAATTGCCTGCGGGTATCAGGGTGGATGAAACTGTGAAGATTACCCGTAAGATTGAAGATTATATTAATAAAGAAATCCCAGAGAAAAAATTGATTTCCACTTCTTCAGGTGCAAATGACCAGGCCGGAATCGCTGCTTTATTCCAGAGCTCTGGAACCAATATCATTAATGTTACCATGAGGCTCGTTACCGCCTCTGAAAGAAACCGTTCTACTGCTGATGTTGCTGACCAGCTCCGTAATTATCTGGAGACCATTCCTGAAATTGTAAAGTATAATGTTACTGCAGGAGGTGGTATGGACATGGGTGGGGGAAATACTGTGGACCTTCAGATATTCGGTTACGATTTTGACCAGACCACGGCCCTTGCCAATGATCTGGCAGAGAAAATCAAAAAAATTGAAGGAGCCAAAAATGTGATCATCAGCCGTGAAAAATCAAAACCTGAATTAAGGGTGACACTGGATAAGGATAAAATGTCGCAGAACGGATTAAGTACTGCTGTGGTTTCCACAATGATCCGCAACAGATTCCTTGGTTTAACAGCAACCCAGTTCCGCGAATCAGGAAATGAATATGATGTGTTGGTGCGCTTTGAAGAAAAGTACAGAAGTTCCATAGTCGATATTGAGAATATCAGCATCCCTACCGCTGCAGGTATGATCAAGCTCGGCGATATTGCTAATATTGAAGAGTTCTGGTCACCGCCAAATATTGAAAGAGAGCACCGAGAAAGGGTGGTTTCCATTAAAGTGACACCATATAAGGTTTCACTCGGTGAAATGGCAAATAAAATCAAAGCTGAGGTGAAAAAAGTGGACGCGCCTTCCGGTATTATGATGAATGTTGGCGGTTCTTACGAAGACCTTGAGGATTCATTCAAAGACTTGGCGCTGCTGCTGCTGCTGAGCCTTGTACTCGTGTACCTTGTAATGGCATCTCAGTTTGAATCACTCAAGATGCCGCTGATCATCATGGTGTCTGTTCCTTTTGCCTTCACAGGGGTTATTCTTGCCCTGGTACTGACAAAGACGACCTTAAGCATCATTGCCGCTTTAGGCGCCATTCTGCTTATTGGTATTGCCGTTAAAAATGCTATTGTGCTGATCGACTTTACCAACCTGATGCGCGACAGGGGGAACAGCCTTGACGAGGCAATTCTGAAAGCCGGCCGGTCACGTTTACGCCCTGTAATTATGACTACCGCCACCACAATTTTAGGTATGCTTCCGCTGGCGCTAAGTACAGGCGAAGGTTCTGAAATTTGGAGACCAATGGGAATTGTAGTTGTTGGCGGTTTAATATTCAGTACCCTTGTTACCATGATATTAGTTCCGGTGGTTTATCGTATCGTGGTGAGAAGAACCGAGCGAAAAGCCAAAAGAGATGCTGTAGCTGTTATGAATTCTATTGATATTTAAAATTATTCCACATGAAAGCAATAATGATCGTATATAACCAGGCCATGACCGAAAAAATTGAATACCTTCTGGAAAAACTAAATATCAGAGGTTTCACACAATGGCCTATGGTCTATGGTACCGGTACAACCGATGGCGAACCCAGAATGGGAACCCATACCTGGCCTGAAATGAATTCAGCTATCATCAGCATCGTTAATGATGATATTGTAGATGCCTTGCTTGAAAAAGTAAAAAAACTTGATAGTATAAATAAAGAGATAGGAATACGTGCTTTTGTATGGAATATAGAAAAAACCGTTTAGAAAATTTTACTTTTAGATGAGCAAAGATTATTACTAAAACCATAAGCTTATTTTTTTGTATCAGGTATCAGTTTCATACCAAATACTTTTGAAATATTTTCTTTAAGCTTTAGCTTAACATCTTCAACATCACAAAATTTATTTAACTCTTTCTGGAGTGATGTTACTGCTTTGTCGGTGAAGCCGCAGGGATTAATATAATTAAAATAAGTCAGGTCTGTATTCACATTAAATGCAAAACCGTGCATGCTAACGTAGCGGCTTGTCCGTATTCCAATAGCGCATATCTTTCTGGCATGTGAACTATGAGCCTCAAGCCAGACTCCTGTGGCTCCTTCAAGCCTTCCGGCAGCAATATTATATTCCGAAAGTGTAAGGATGATAGACTCTTCAATGGCATGAACGTAAGTTTTAACACCCATATTAAATTGTTCTAAATCCAAAATCGGATACCCCACAATTTGCCCGGGACCATGATAAGTGATATCTCCTCCGCGGTTTGTTCTGTGAAAAACAGCATTTTTTGCCTGAAGTTGTATGTAATCAATCAGAAGATTGTTTTCAGAGCCGCTTTTTCCCAAAGTGTAAACATGAGGGTGTTCGCAAAAAAGTAAATGGTTTAAAACTTCGTTTTCAATTATTGGTTTGCCGGTTTTATGAAAAATTATTTTATTGAATATCTGTTCTTGTATTTCATAAGCCCTATCATAAGATATCAATCTTAAATCCCTGAATTTAACTTCCATCATAATGTTAATATTTTTGTTTGATGAACTTGAACCCTAAGCTATATTTGAGCAGCAAAAATAGAAAAATTTATTTCGAGCACTCAACATTAAATATAATCCTATAACTATGGTAAAACTATTTATATAAAATATAGTTAAAAAATTTTTTCTGATAATCTTTTAGCTCTACCGGTGGGATTTTTTATTTTGTAATAATCATTGAAAAATTTCTGGTTACTTTTGCATTAAATAAAAAATTATTATGAACAACGAGTATAGCGAACAGGAACAAATCAGGCGACAAGCACTCACAGAGCTTTATAATTTGGGTATAAATCCTTATCCGGCTGAAACATTTGAAGTAAATACAATAACTTCAGAAATACATGGAAATTTTCCCGCAAATAATAATATGTATCAGGATGTAAGTATAGCTGGCCGTATTATGTCAAGGCGTATTATGGGGGCAGCTTCATTTGTTGAATTACAAGATGCCCACGACAGGATTCAGTTGTACTTTAAGCGTGACGATATATGTCCGGGGGAAGATAAAACCTTATATAATACTGTATTTAAAAAATTATTGGATATCGGAGATATAATAGGAGTGAAGGGGTATGTTTTTATCACACAGATGGGAGAAATAACAATACATGTTAAAGAATTTAAGCTGTTAAGCAAATCTTTAAGGCCCTTGCCTATTGTAAAGGAAAAAGACCTGGTTGTATATGACGCTTTTACTGACCCTGAACAGCGTTACCGTCAGCGTTATCTCGACCTGATTGTGAACAGGGATGTCAGGCAGATATTTGTTAAACGGGCAAATGTTATTAATTCTATCAGGCAGTTTTTGAATGGCAAAGGATACCTTGAAGTAGAAACTCCTGTTTTGCAGCCGATATATGGAGGAGCAGCAGCCAGACCTTTTAAAACATTTCACAATACACTTAACAGCACACTATATCTTCGTATTGCCAATGAACTTTATCTGAAGCGCCTTATTGTAGGAGGTTACGATGGAGTATTTGAATTTGCAAAAGATTTCCGTAATGAAGGTATGGATCGGTTTCATAATCCGGAGTTTACCCAGATGGAGTTATATGTGGCATACAAAGATTACGAATGGATGATGGACTTGGTGGAAGAAATGGTGGAAAAGGCAGCTCTTGACACCAATGGCATTACGCGGATTAAAGTAGGGGAAAATATAATTGACTTTAAACGCCCATGGAAACGCTATACTATGTTCGAAGTTATAAAACAGTACACAGGTATTGATATTTCTGTGATGACCGAAGAAGAACTTCGTAAAACAGCAAAAACCTTAAATATCGAAATTACTCCCTCCATGGGTAAAGGAAAAATTATTGATGAGATTTTTGGAGAAAAATGCGAGCCCAATCTGATTCAACCAACATTCATAATTGATTATCCGCTTGAGATGTCACCACTTGCCAAAAAACATCGCAGCAAAGAAGGCCTTGTGGAGCGTTTTGAAGCTATTGTTAATGGAAAAGAGCTTTGTAATGCTTTTTCAGAACTTAATGACCCCATTGACCAGCGTAAAAGATTCGAAGCTCAACTTGAATTAGGCAAACGCGGTGACGAAGAATCCATGGTGTTGGATGAAGATTTTCTGAGGGCTATAGAATTTGCTATGCCACCTGCAGCAGGTTTGGGAATCGGCATTGACAGGTTGGTTATGATTATGACAAATTCACATTCTATTCAGGACGTTTTGTTATTCCCGCAAATGAAACCCGAGATTAAATCAGTGGTTACTTCTGTTGATGATTTTGTGGCAAAAGGAATCCCTTCTGTTTATGCCGAATTGATTATGAAAGCTGGCTTTAATACTCCTGATTCATTAACAAATGCTGTCCCTACAAAATTGTTTAACGATATCTGTGGCCTGCGAAAAAAATTAAAATTAGATATTAAAGCTCCGACCATTGAAGAAGTAACAGGTTGGATCAATAATATTTGATAATAGCAAAAGATTAATAATATTTAATCAAAAGCAATCTCTTGAATCAGTACCAGAGAAATTTGTCAAATAATAATATTTCATAATTAGAATAAAGAAGAGTATAAATGTTTCCGTCAAAAGCTCCATATTTATTATACAGTGACGATAATGGAAATATATTTGAAGATACATCTTTGCATGTTGTAGGGCGGAGTGGAAGAATTAATAAAGTTTTACAAAAAGAAGATTTTATCTTGCTGCCCGAAGGCAGCGACTTTTTTCATCTACCAGGCAGGCGTGCAGTAGGGTATGATTATAAAACAAAGCAACTTCGAACATGCTATAAAGGTTGGGCTGTGGCAGCTTTCGTTGCGCCGGCATACACCCTCACATATAACGCATCATGGGTTACGGAGGCACAAGCACCTCGCTTACCATTATATGCTTATGCTGCCATTGGTTGGTTTGATAATAAATTTTTTACAACAGCTTTACGTATTGATCCGGATATCAGGCAGGATTGCAATCAATTTAATCAGCATTATGTTGAGAAAAATGCAAAAAAAATGCTGAAAGTTAACCCCGGTAACAGGCTGCTGAAGCATTTGTCACATTGTGCCCTGGTATATTTTTGCCCTGCAGCCCGTAACTATTTTATGAACCGCTGGGAAGCCCCTTTACCCACGTCACCTGTCTGCAATTCACGCTGTGTAGGATGTATTTCATACCAACCTAAAGAACACAAAATTGTTTCAACACAAAACCGTATTACTTTTATTCCCATTCCAGAAGAAATTTCTGAAATTGCAGTGGCACATCTTGAAAGTGCATCTAACCCTATTGTTAGCTTTGGGCAAGGTTGTGAAGGAGAGCCTCTAATGGTATGGGAGACCTTGCGTGATGCCATTAAAATCATTCGATCGCAAACATCAAAAGGAATTATCAACCTGAATACAAATGGGAGTAGGCCGGATGCCGTTGAAGAACTTTGTAAAGCGGGTTTGCAAAGTATTAGGGTAAGCATGAACAGTGTAAGGAAAGAAATTTACCAGGCATATTATAATCCTGTGAACTATGAGTTTGAAGATGTTCTTGATAGTATCAGTATTGCACGAAAAAATAATATATGGGTTTCGGTCAATTATTTTGTTTTTCCCGGGCAGACAGATAATACATTAGAGGTTGAAGCTTTAAAAAATTTTATAAAAAAATACGATATAAACATGATACAATGGCGTAACTTTAACATTGACCCTGAATGGTATAATGAGATTGTGGCGCCAGCAAAGGATTCCGTTTGTATCGGAATAAAGAATTTGATTAAAAATATTAAATCTGAATTTCCAAAACTTTGCAACGGATATTTTAATCCGGGAGAGCAAATAATCACATCAAGGTTATAAGACATGTATTTGCTATCATGATGGTTCATTCTACTTATCATTCATGCAATAAGTTTAAAGTATAGATGTATTAATATTCTTTAATTATGAAATTTGCAACACGCTTATATTCAGTCAATTAAGCCTAGCTCTAAAATACCCCTTGCCATTTCAATATTTTGACTATTTTTGCACGAAATTTCAAAAATACATTAATATATATTTATGGCTACTACGGCAGATATCAGAAATGGTTTGTGTATAGAGTTTAACAATGATTTATTTGTTGTTGTTGATTTTCAGCATGTAAAACCCGGAAAGGGTGGTGCTTTTATCCGTACAAAACTTAAAAGTTTAACTACCGGAAAGGTGATTTCCAATACTTTTAATTCAGGCGTTAAGATTGACGTAACCAGAGTTGAGAGAAGGCCTTATCAATACCTTTATAAAGATGATATAGGTTACCATTTTATGCATGCTGAAACATTTGAACAGGTTTCCATCATTGAAGACCTTATTGAATCATACGATTTACTTAAAGAAGGTCAGGGGGTTGAAATTATGTTTCATGCCGATACAGAACGCCCACTTTCCTGTGAACTCCCGGCATTTATTGAACTTGAAGTTACCTATACCGAACCCGGCCTGAGGGGCGATACTGCAACCAATACTTTGAAACATGCCACTGTTGAAACAGGCGCTATCATTGATGTCCCTCTCTTTATAAATATTGGAGAAAAAATTAGAATTGATACCAGAACTCATTCGTATTATGAAAGAGTAAAATCATAAACCGCAGATTATATATTTAGATTTTATGGATTTTGAAAAAACCTTTACCCTCAAAAAAATTGCCGAATTAATAAATGCCAAGTATAAAGGCGAGGATAACCATATTATTTCCGGAATAAATGAGATTCATATGGTGAAACCAGGTGATATTACATTTGTTGATTTTGAAAAGTATTATGATAAAGCCCTCGGCTCCAATGCATCAACGATTATTATTAATAAAGATATTACCCCTCCTGAAGGAAAAGCACTGATTATATCTGAAGATCCTTTCAGAGATTATGTAACACTGGTAAAATATTTTAGAAAATTTGAACCCTGTTATAAATATATCAGTGATACTGCTGTAATTGGCAAAGGAACCGTTATCCAGCCAGGAGCTTTTATAGGAAATAATGTTATTATTGGAGAAAACTGCATTATTCATTCCAATGTAAGTATCTATGACCATGCTGTCATTGGTAATAATGTTATTATACAGTCAAATTCGGTTATCGGAGGAGATGCTTTTTATTTTAAACGCCGTCCAACTCATTATGATAAAATGGAATCCTGCGGAAATATTATTATTGAGGATGATGTGGAAATTGGAGCATTATGTGCCCTGGATAAAGGCGTTTCAGGAAACACTGTGATTGGGAAAGGAACTAAAATAGACAACCTTGTTCAGATAGGCCATGATACAGTCGTTGGCAAGCATTGCCTTATCGGTTCTCATTCAGCTATCGCCGGAGTATCAACTCTTGAAGATAACGTGTGCATCTGGGCGCAGGTGCTGATTAATAAAGACCTTACCATAGGAAAAGGTGCGGTGCTTCTGGCCATGTCGGCAGTTGACAAATCGCTGGAAGGCGGTAAAACATATTTCGGAGCACCTGCCATTGAAGCCCGCAAAAAGTGGAAAGAAATTGCGGCCCTTAAAAAACTCGCAGAAAAAAATATGTAATTCTAAAGCATGTTACCTGATATTTTATAGAACGCTTCCAATTTTTATATAGCATTTAAAAGCTTTTGGAAAAAAAATTTTTTAAAAGATATTCCAATATTCGCATCAACTATAAATTGTGGATGTCGTCAGAGTCTGGTAAAGAAATTCTTGATGATGCCAAATGGCAGATGCTTATTTCCATACATCAGATGGGGTCGCTGAAAGCTGCTGCAGATAAGGAAAATATTAGCTATCGCAAAGCATGGGGCGATGTTATAAAAATGGAAAATATACTGGGCTTCCATTTGGTTGAAAAGCATAGGGGAGGCAAAACAGGAGGGCTGACAATTTTAACCGATGAAGGGAAACGTCTGGTTGAAGCATATGTTGATTTTCGTGCTGAATTTCAAAATAATGTAAACGAAACAATCAGAAGGTTTAAAAAGACTTTGAAGCAATAGATTGTACAATGAAATTTTATGTTGCTTTAGTCCAAATCGTTAAATAGTATTTTTTAATAATGACGGATTTAGGATAAATATAACTTAATACCAACGATTTACTAATAAATGAACTGAAATAATTTTTAAACATTTATAACTGATGAAACAACTATCATTAATAATTATAACTTTAGTATTAGCATTGATAATTGGATGTGGAAATTCTAATAAGGTTGGGGGTGATGTAATAAGTAATAACGAACAATTAAAAGGAAGTTTGATTATTTTTCATGCGGGAAGTTTATCTTATCCGGTAAAAGCAATTTGTGATTCGTTTGGGAAAAAATATCCTGATGTAAAGATCTATACCGAAGCAGCCGGGAGCAAAGAGTGTGCAAGAAAAATCAGTGACCTGAAAAAGAATTGCGATATTATGCTTTCTGCAGATTACAAAGTGATTGATAATTTATTAATTCCTGAATGGGCAGACTGGAACTTAAAATTTGCAGCCAATGAGATGGCTATTGTTTTTACCGAAAAATCAAGATATGCTAATGAGATTAACAGGGATAACTGGCATGAAATTTTACTAAGAAAGGATGTTGTTTATGGAAGAAGCGATCCGGAAAGCGACCCTTGCGGCGTGAGAGCAATTCTTACCATGCTTCTGGCTGATAAATATTATAATAAACCTGAATTGTCAAATAGATTAAAAAATAAAAACACGAATTATATCAGGCCCAAAGAAACAGACCTGATTGCATTGTTGGAAACTGGTTCTCTGGATTACATTTTTTTATACCGCTCAGTGGCACAACAGCATAAACTGAAGTATATTCTACTACCGGATGAAATAAATTTAAAAAATGAGAACTTTGCAGATTTATATGCTTCTGTGAGTATTGAAACGACCGGAAAAAAACTTGGAGAAAAAATTATTGAAACAGGAGCTCCTATGGTTTATGGGCTTACCATTCCCAAAAGCGTTAAAAATTATAAGCTTGCAGTAGCCTTTCTGACTTTTTTTCTTGACCCTTCAGGAGGTATGGCTATCATTGAAGCAAGTGGGCAGCCATCGGTTGTTCCGGCAAGCACTGGAACTTATGACAAAATTCCGGAAGAATTGAAACTTTATGCAAAGCCTGAAACACAGGAATAACAATTTTTATCATGATAATCTTTTAATTACAAAAAAAATGTAATTTTGAAAACGATATGTAATCGTTTGCATATCTAAAAATGTAAAATTGAAAAATATGAATGTTCAAACTGAATTAAAATCAATTTTATTTATATCATGGCCTAAGTTTTTATGTCTGCTGTTGGTTTTGTTTTTTACAAATTGCAAGAAAAACACAGAGACACGCCTACCGACAATTAATTTGATTTTTGAATCGTGGTGTAATAATGATGGTGATACAATTGAAATCGGAAAACCTATTCGGTTTAAAGTTCAGGCAGAAGGGTTGGATGCGAATCTTACAAATTTCACTGTTAAAAAATATTATGACGGGCAGATTAAAACAGTGTTGGATTCCGGATTAAATTCTTCTGGTTTTGTAACCGGGCTTTCCTTTTATCAAAATGTCGAAAATCAGGTGGAGTGGAGGTTTGCAGTAATGGACAGAAACCGGAATGAAGCATCTGTATCTCTCAATATTTTTAAGGATCCCAATTCGGTTTTTGGAGGTATTTATGAATTTTTAAATTTAAGAATGGGCTATCAACAGAATAACACCTATGGGCATTTTTTCCTGCCCGTAATAAATAAAGTTTTTTTTGGCGATTCTGCCGCCTTATATCAGGATAAGGTTGATTTTCTTACCTATTTTAATTATCGTGAAGACAACGGAATACTGAAACCTTCTCCTACCTTTTCTTCCCCCGGAGAAGAATTATCAGCTACCGGCGAACTTTACGACATATATTACCCTTTTTTATGTGACTGGACAACAAGAAACTATACCAAATATGACGTCAGGGCTGTTAATGGAGTAACGGCCGAAGCATTCAACCAGGCACATAACGACAGTTTGCTAATTGTTTCCTATGATGATGTTTGGGGTAAAAAGAAATATAAATGGGCAAGCGATGGTACATTAATACCTTTTATGACCCAGTCAGGCAAGAAGGGAATTATTTATGTACATCAAGCGGACAATGACTCAACAGGAAGCATATTGTTTTCAATGAAAATTCAAATGTAAATCATAAACATAATTATTAACTAAAAAAAGTAAAAATGAAAAAAAGAATTTTATTATTTAGTTTCATTTGTGCAATGACAGCAATGTATACTTATGCACAACAGGACACAATTGTTGCCTGGACATTTCCAACCGGAAATTTAACAGATACAGTTGCTGATGCCGGAATAGCTGGAAATATCGGATCAAGAACAATCATGCATGAAGGCGGCACAGGTGTAACTACTATGGTTCCGGGCGACGGGACATACGCTGAAGAAGTTACAGGCTGGGATAATGGTGATAATGTAAAATTCTGGTCTATCAAATTCAAAGCTGAGAATTATCATGATTTGGTTTTGTATTCAAAACAAAAATCAGATGCAACAGATTTCGGCCCAAAGGACTGGAAAGTTCAGTATAAAGTGGGTTCGTCAGGAACCTGGACAGATATTACCAGTGGAACCATTGTTTGTACCAATGACTGGACAGGTGGTGTTGTGAACGCACTGGCTATTCCTATTACTACTCCCGGTAGCAATTCAATTTATATCCGCTGGATCATGACTTCAAATACAGCCACTAATGACGTTGATGTTTTAGCCACAGGCAAATCTGCTATAGATAACATCGTAATTATGGGCACCGCTGACTTGCCTGTTGAAACGGGTGATACTATTGTAGGATTTAATTTTGCTGATACAACCGATACGGAATTTAATGCAGACTTTGGGCTATCAGGGAACCTGACATATAACATACAGGCTGAAGATACAGGATATAATGACAGGCCTTTGACTTATACCAATGGCTACTCGGATTATGCAGCAACTGCTACAGGATGGGATGGTGGTGATAGTGTGAAATTCTGGTCAATAAAGTTTAAAGCAAATGGCTATAAAGACATGAAAGTATGGTCGAAACAAAGGTCTGACGGAACAAACCCCGGCCCAAAAGATTGGAAGTTACAATGCCGTTTGAGCGGTGGCGAATGGGAAGATATTCCCGGGGGAAATATTACTGTGGCCAACGACTGGACAACAGGAGTGGTTAGTGAACTGGCGTTACCAGCAACTATGAACGATCCCGGAACGACATCAATTTATATTCGGTGGATTATGACATCGAACGAAAGTTCTAGCGGCAGTGACGTACTCCCGACGGGAATATCAAAAATTGATGATATCCTTGTTACAGGAACTTTATCAGGTTTAGGCATTTCAAGTGTGATATATGAAAATAATGTTGGCGTGTATCCGAATCCATGTGCTGACATACTTAATATCAACTCATCAGAAGAAATAGCAAAAACAGAGATTTATAATATGCTTGGCGCAAAAGTATATTCTAAAGCAGCGAAATCAAATGACTTACAGATAAATGTAAATCAATTTGAAGAAGGCCTTTATTTGGTAGTATTACATTTTAATAATGAAACAAAAGTTGTTACCAGAAAGATCATTATTAAATAAAAAAACCAAATAATGAAATTGAAAGACTGTCGGCAGATAATTGCTGACAGTCTTTTTTTGCCATGATAAAAAGATTTGCACTATACATCTTATTTTTATTTTCATTGTTTGTATCATACTCGCAAACTATTGAAGGATATATAACTGATGCTGAAAATAAACCTTTACAGAATGTGAATGTCATTTTATCTGGCGTAAAGAAGGGAACAACAACCAACGAAAATGGATTTTACAGCCTAAGCGATATAAATAAAGGAAACTATATAATTGAAGTGAGTCACGTAGGCTATACATCGCATTCACAAAAAATAGAAATCAATAACGATATTGTCATTAAATTGGATTTCACTTTACAAAAAGAGATGATTAATATTGAAGAAGTGGTGATTCAGGCGAAATCAGAAGATAATTTTGATATCATTAATATTCCTGTTCGGACAAAACTCCTAGACGAACAGGATATTAAACAAATACCAGCAATATCAGCCAGCAAAATGTTTAATTCTATATCGGGAGTTAATACGAGCAGTGAATTTGGTATTTTTTCGACATCAACGGTTGTTTCACTAAGAGGTATAGGAGGAAATTCACAATCAGGTACTTTGGTTGTAATGGATGGAATGCCGCTAAACAAAACTGACGGAGGTTCTGTAAATTGGAACATTATTGATAAAGATAATATAGAAAAGGTTGAGATAATCAAAGGCCCGGGTTCCGCGTTGTATGGCTCGAATGCGATGGGCGGGATTATTAATTTTATCAGCAAGCCACCTGACGGAAATTTCGGTTGTAATGTCAGCGTTTCATCGGGTACTTATAGAACTTTGGAAGCAAAAACAAGCGTAACGGGCTCATTATTGAAAAGATTAATCTACTGGAAAGCCTTTGCTAATTACCGCATCAGCGATGGTTATATCAACACACCTGATGAAATTATCAAAGAAAATGATTCCATTGTGGTGCCTGTATTTCTCAAAGAATTTTTTGCAGGTGGTTCCCTAGGGTTTCATATCAACGAAAACAATAATATAGAATTATCTTTTAATTATTTTGATGATATCAGGGGCAGAGGAGTTAAAATTTACGAGGATGTGGGCTCAAACATTGAGAGGGATACGTATCATGCATTTTTAAAATATAAAGGGCAAGTTAAGAAATGGAGGATTTATACAACTGCTTACGGAATGTACGAGAAGTATTTCAGGCTGAATGAATATTACAGCGATGGTTCTTATACTTTATATGAAGTGGATTCAAGGAGAGAAGATTATGGATTGCGAATATGGACTGAAACTCCCATAGGAAAAAAAAATGAAATCACATTTGGTGGAGAGGCAAAGATTGGGAAAGTTTATGGAAAAGACATTTATTATACTTCCACAGACCTGATTAAAAATAAAGGGTCTATGACAACATATGCGCTTTTTGTACAAGACAAGTTCACTTTTGGAAAGCAGAAATGGAGCCTTGTTGCAGGGGTACGTTTCGATGGCGCTATATTTTATGATGCGGCTTTTTCAATAGAAAACCCTTCGTATTCCATAGAATATTTAACAAATTTTCAATTTGATGATATTGATACAAAACAGTGGTCGGCAATTAGCCCGAAGCTAACTCTGCAGTTTGCCCCATCCATATATTTTAAATCATACATTTCAGTAGCAAAAGGATTCAGGTCACCGATTTTGGACGACCTATGCCGCTCAGAAAACAGCCGTTACGGGTTCAGGGTAGCAAATCCTGCAATAAAGCCGGAAAATATTTATAATATGGAGGTAGGATTTGACAAAACTTTTTTTAAAATACTAAGGACAGAATTATCATTTTATTATTCTGCCGGTTATGATTTTATGTTTATGATTTCAACTTCTGATTCTGTTAACCTAGGATACACTATAGCGCCGATTTATCATGTAACCAACATAAGTAAAGTGAACATTTTTGGCATTGAAACGGATGTGTCATCTCCCATTGGAAAATATATTACAGCATTTTTCAATTACACATTTAATCATTCCACCATAGGCGATTTTAAAACCAATACTGAAGCAGACAGAGATCTGGAAGGGAAGTTTCTTCCTGATGTTCCGATGCATAAGTTCTCAACCGGCATTAACATGCTGACACAATACGGAAACCTTTCAATAGCTGGTAAATATGTGGGTGAGTGTTGGGTTAAAGATGATAATACCATAGATTATATCTATTTAATGACAGATAAGTACTCTTCATATTTTACAGTGGACATTAAATTGTGGCAAAAAATTAAACAATTTGAGTTTAGCATTGATATTGATAATTTATTTAATAAAGTTTATATCAATAACAGAGGTTACAAATCCCCTGGAAGAATGGTTTTTGGGAAAATGGTATTCCAGTTCAAAAATAAAGTGAATAAAAAATCTCGAATTGACTAAATAACAAATAAAATAAATCGATTAACCTTAAAAAATGAAAAAAATGAGAAAAATGAAAACATGCTTGGTTATGTTGCTATCCGTTGCAATCTTTTATGGTTGCGGGCAGCCCAAAGTTGGGCCTGTTGGTGAAAATGAAACCCTTGAAGTTTCTTACGACAGTACCGATAAAACGAATGATTTTTATGATGATGCAGAAACTATTGCACTTAAAGGTGAACGTAAAGTTGAAGTAACAGGCGAGATATTAGATTCACGCATTATTGATTTTTCAAATTTGAAAAAACACAGTGTTATTGTTAAAGAAACAAAGTTTCAAACGCCTGCCGATTCATTTGTCGGTGCATATCGTTATGACGGGTATTCTTTATACGATATTTTAAATGAAGTAGTATTGAATAAAAAAAACAAGGAGGAATATTCTCCCATTATTGACATCTTTGTGGAAATTGAAAACAATGCCGGAGAAAAAGTAGTGTTAAGTTGGGGGGAAATTTATTACCCGATACACCGGCATGAAATTATCATTGCCACGGATGTCATGAGAATTGTTCCAAGTAAAACGAAAGAGTTATGGACTTTGCCGGAAAACACAAAACTTGTTGTAGGAAGTGACCTGATAACGGCAAGAAACATATCTAATCCTTCAAAAATTAAAATAATTTCTTACCCGACAGATATTGTGTCTCAAAAAGGGATGAAACCTTTATTTAGCCCCGAAGTTAAAATATCAGATGGTGAAAAAGAAATTTTAACACTGAAAGATGCTCCCAAAAATATTGTAATGCAGAATTATCCCGCAATATTTTACGGAAAGGGCAGAGGTATTCACAGCACGCAACCTTTTAAAGGGGTTATGGTAAAAGATATTTTGCATGATAATTTCTCTTTAAGTGAAGAATTAATAAAAAAAGGATTGATATTCGCTGTGGCAAAAGATGGTTACAGGAGTGTTTTTTCATACAGTGAGGTTATGAATAGAAATGACCAGGCAGAATTGCTTTTAATTACCAAGCTTGACGAAGAAGATGGTTCGGTATTCAGGATTTATCCATCTATGGATTTTTTCAGTGACAGAGCCGTGAAAGCATTAACTGAAATAAGCTGCGTACTTTGGTAAAATCAATATGTCAGGCAAAAAGTATTTATCAATATCACCTTTTGGACTTTTGCTTGTTTTTCTGAGCAGTTTAATTCTATTGTTCATTATTGCTCCTATAGCAGGAATGTTTTTTTCAACGCCGGCTTCTTCACTTTTTGACACTGCTCAGGACAAACAAGTACGCGATTCAATATGGCTAACGCTTTTTACTGCAATGGGGGCTACATTGGTTGCGTCAATTGGAGCAATTCCTCTTGCATATTTGTTGGCGCGCAGAGAATTTCGTTTCAAAAGAGTTGTTCTTGGTGTTATTGATTTACCTATTGTTATACCTCATTCTGCGGCAGGCATTGCCATTTTAGGATTTATCTCCCGTGATACTTTTTTAGGAAAATCGGCATCTGTCTTTGGTATTGACCTGATTGGGCATCCATTAGGAATATCTGTTGCAATGGCATTTGTCAGCATCCCCTTTTTGATAAATGCTGCAAGGGATGGGTTCATGAATGTACCTGTCAGGTATGAAAAAGCAGCCCAGATTTTGGGAGCTTCTCCAATAAGAATATTTTTCAGCATTTCACTTCCCCTTGCTTGGAAAAGCATCGTCTCGGGTTTAATTATGATGTTTGCAAGAGGAATGAGTGAATTTGGCGCTGTGGTTATAGTTGCGTATCATCCCATGATTACCCCGGTTTTAATATATGAACGCTTTGGCTCGTTTGGGTTGAGTTACGCCCGCCCTGTTGCAGTTCTTTTTATTATTGTCTCATTGATATTCTTTATTATTTTAAGGCTATTAAGTAAAACAAAAAATGCTTGAACTTAGAAACATATCAAAACGTATTGGTGATTTTGTTTTGGAGGATATTTCTTTTAATGTTTCAAAAGGCGATTATTTTGTTTTGCTGGGTGTTTCCGGAGCCGGAAAAACTATGTTGCTTGAAATCATAGCTGGCCTCAGAAACACTGATAAAGGGAATATTATACTTGACGGATTGGATATAACCAATATTAGAGCTAATAAGCGTGGAGTAGGCTTGGTATTTCAGGATAGTGCTATTTTCCCCCATTTAAATGTTGCGAAAAATATTGCATATTCTTTGCATGGAAAAGGCTTAACAAAAGCCGAAATTCAATCTCGTGTGATAAAATGGGCAGAGACAGTCAATATTGAAAACCTTCTCGAGCGCCAGTCAAACGGCCTTTCAGGAGGTGAAAAAAGAAGAGTCGCTCTTGCAAGAACGCTGGCTATGGAACCCGACATTTTATTGCTGGATGAACCATTATCATCATTAGATGTTTTGCTTCAATATGATATGATTAGGTTGTTAAAACAAATAAATACTTCCGGAAAAACAATCATGCATGTAACTCATGATTATAATGAAGCATATTCTCTTGCCAGAACCCTGGCAATAATAAATTCAGGGAAAATTGAGCAATTAGGTTTGCCGGAAGAAATATTTAAAAACCCCTACAGCAAGTTTGTGTCGGCAATGACCGGAATAAGAAACTTTTTTGTTTGTCATGAAATACAAAATGCAGGCAAATTATACAAAATACGCATTAAGGAAGGATTATCTGTTTTTTCATCAGAGTATTGTGCCCCGGGAAATCCTTTCTTTATAAGAGAGGATGAGATTTCATTTACAAACCAAGACATAAATATTGAAGAAAATATCATTGAAGGAATAATTACAGACATTTTCCCGTCACCTGAATTCTACAGCGTGGTTGTTGATGCCGGAGTTAATTTTTATGTTAGAGTGAAAAAACAGGATATGAAACTTTTATCTGTTAATATTGGCGGCAAAATACGGGTTCAAATTCTGCCTGAAGTTGTAATTCCTGTTAAAAGAGATACAACGTAAATCAAATTTTGACAAAAAATATCAGAAAGGGTTCTTTTGTAATCAATTAACTTTTTTAACCCTAATTTACTACTTTTGTCAAAGTTAAATCAAAGAGTTTTTTATGAAATACGACATTATTATTATCGGCTCAGGCCCAGGAGGGTACGTGGCCGCTATCAGAGCAGCTCAATTAGGATTTTCAGTTGCTGTTGTTGAAAGGGCTGAATTAGGTGGCATTTGCCTGAACTGGGGGTGCATACCTACAAAAGCATTGTTGAAATCAGCACAGGTTTTTAACTATGCTAGGCATGCTTCTGATTACGGAGTGAAAATTTCAGGCGAACCTATGCCGGATTTTGAAGCTATAGTGAAACGAAGCCGTACTGTTGCCGAAAATATGAGCAAAGGGATACAGTTTTTGTTTAAAAAGAATAAAATTGAAGTTATACAAGGCACAGGGAAAATCCTCCCGGATAAAAAAGTTGAAGTAACTGATCCAAATGGAAACATAACAACCTATGAAGCTGCTCACATAATCATTGCAACCGGTGCACGCTCACGGACATTGCCGAATCTTCCGATAGATAACAAAAAAATAATAGGTTACCGTAAAGCGATGACATTGGAAAAACAACCACAATCATTGCTTGTTGTTGGCTCGGGAGCCATTGGTTCCGAGTTTGCCCATTTCTATAATACCATTGGTACAAAAGTTACATTGGTTGAAATGCTTCCCAATATTGTCCCTATTGAAGATGAAGAAGTATCAAAGCAGTTAGAGCGTAGTTTTAAAAAGAACGGCATGAAAGTATATACTTCTTCAACCGTTGAAAATGTTGATATCAGCGGAGATTTATGCAAAGTGTTGATTAAAACTCCTAAAGGTGAAGAAACTGTTGAAGCTGAAATTGTGCTTTCTGCGGTTGGTGTGAGCACTAATATTGAAGGCATTGGACTCGAGGAGTGTGGTATTCGGGCGGAAAAAGGCAAAGTAATGGTTGATGATTTTTACCGTACAAATGTTGAAGGCTACTTTGCCATCGGTGATATCGTGAAAGGCCCCGCGCTGGCGCATGTGGCATCACGCGAAGGCATCATCTGTGTTGAAAAAATAGCAGGAAAAGATGTGAAACCTATGGATTATAACAATATTCCAGGCTGTACTTACACCTATCCCGAGATAGCTTCAGTCGGGTTAACCGAAAAAGCAGCTCTTGAAGCTGGCCACGAAATAAAGGTGGGCAAATTTCCTTTCACTGCCTCGGGAAAAGCAACAGCTTCAGGTTTCAGAGATGGCTTCATTAAGGTTATTTTTGATGCCAAATCAGGGATGTGGCTGGGAGCACATTTCATAGGTGAAAATGTTACTGAAATGATTGCAGAAGCTGTGGTGGCACGAACTTTGGGAACAACAGTGCACGAAATTTTATCTTCAGTGCATCCGCATCCCACAATGTCGGAAGCAGTGATGGAGGCAGTGGCGGCAGCTTACGGAGAAGTAATTCACATTTAATCCTACCCAATGTGCGGAATTTCAGGCATTGTGGCTTTCAACGAAGCAGGGAAAGAGCACCTGAATAAAATCAACGGTGTAGTTGCCGTTATGTGTAGCCGTGGCCCCGACCGAAGCGGTATTTACTCAGACGAAAACGTAGCTTTTGGTCACAACCGCCTTTCTGTAATTGATACATCAGAAGCAGCTTCACAACCATTTACTGATAAGAGTGGCAGATACACCATAATTTTCAATGGAGAATTTTACAATTTTAATAAATACCGTGAACAGTTACTGCAAAAGGGCATAGAACTCAAATCAAACAGCGATACGGAAGTTTTGCTATATTTATACATACTTGAAGGTCCTGCCTGTTTAGAAAAAGTCAATGGTTTTTTTGCTTTTGCTATTTACGATAAGCTTGAGAATACAGTATTTATTGCCCGCGACCGTTTTGGAGTAAAACCTTTGCTGGTATATCAAGACAGGAACAGATTTTGTTTCGCATCAGAGATGAAAGGACTGCTTGAGATGGATATCCCCCGGCTTCTTGACATGGAATCTTTATTTTCATTTCTGCAAATGAATTATATTCCTACTGGGTATACTATGCTTAGAAATGTAACAAAATTGGAGCCCGGAAATTATATTATTATAAAAAACGGAAAAGTTCTTCAGAAACAATATTATCATATCCCATATTCACACAAGCTTATTGAATGCACTGATAATTATCAAAATGCCTGTAAAAAAGTTTATGATTTGTTAAATCAATCCGTTGAAAAAAGAATGATTTCGGATGTTCCACTTGGCGCTTTTTTAAGTGGAGGTGTTGATTCGTCGGTAATAGTATCGCTTGCGTCTAAATTTACCAAACACTTAAATACATATTCCATCGGCTTTAAAGATGAGCCCTTTTTTGACGAAACTTATTATGCCCGGTTGGTAGCTGATAAACTAAAAACAAACCATACTGTTTTTTCATTAACTAATGATGATTTATTTTCTGTTTTATTTAAAGTGCTTGATTATATGGATGACCCCTTTGCCGATTCTTCGGCTATTGCAGTGTATTTGCTGAGCAGGGAAACACGCAAGCACGTTACGGTTGCTTTATCAGGGGATGGCGCTGACGAGCTTTTTGGAGGTTATATGAAGCATACCGGTGAAATGAGAATTCGTAATGTCGGCATTTTAGGTAATTTGCTTAAGCACACATTCCCATTAATTAAACTGTTGCCTCAATCGAGAAATAGTTTATTTACTAATAAAATCAGGCAAATTGCAAAGTATGCAGAGGGTATGAATTTAAGCGAAAAAGAGCGTTACTGGCGCTGGTGTTCCTTTATTTCCGAAAATGAAGCAAAAAAATTATTGCAATCAGAAATAGATTTTAATGAATACATAAAAAGAAAAGACTCTATTACGAATAACATTGCCGAAAAAGGTAGCATAAATGATGTTTTTTATACGGACATGAAACATATTCTGGTGAACGATATGCTGATAAAAGTGGATATGATGTCTATGGCAAATTCGCTGGAAGTGCGAGCGCCCTTTCTGGATTATGAATTGGTTAATTATATTTTTTCTTTGCCTGCACATTATAAAATTCAAGGGAATGTTAGAAAAAGAATTTTGCAGGATGCTTTTAGGAATGATTTGCCTGAAGAGATTTACCATCGTCCCAAACATGGGTTTGAAGTTCCGTTGTTAAAATGGTTTCGTAACGAATTATCTTCATTGATAAATGACGAACTGCTTAATGATGAGTTTATTATTTCACAGAATATTTTTGAACTTACTGAAACAAAAAAACTTAAAACTCGTTTACATTCTAAAAATCCCGGTGATGTCCATGCACAGATATGGGGACTTCTGGTATTTCAATACTGGTGGAAAAAATATTTTTCAAAATAAAGCTATTTTATAAATGCCCCGAGTATTAAGAATTATTAACCGATTTAATCTGGGTGGCCCTACATACAACGCATCCTATCTTACAAAATATATGTCACCCGGGTTTCACACTTTGCTGGTCGGGGGCATTAAGGACGAATCTGAAGAAAATTCGGAATTTATTTTAAGAAACCTTGGTATTATACCAGTTATTATCCCAGAAATGCATCGTTCTATTAACCCTATACAGGATGCTATAGCTATTAAGAAAATTAAAGAAATAATAAGAGAGTTTAAACCTGATATAGTTCATACACATGCTTCTAAAGCAGGAGCCTTAGGAAGAAGAGCCGCATATATTATGAATGTCCCAGTAATTTTACATACTTTCCATGGGCATATTTTTGATGCATATTTTAGTGGGTTGAAATCAAAATTATATCAGTGTATCGAACGTAAGCTTGCAGAAAAATCAACAAAAATAATTGCTTTAAGCGAACAACAAAAATACGACCTTGTAATCAAGTATAAAATATGCCCGGAACATAAAATTGAAATTATTCCCCTTGGCTTTGACCTTGATAAGTTTGAGAACAATATGGATGTTAAAAGAACTCAGTTTAGAAATGAATATCTGCTTGATGATGACGAAATAGCCATAGGTATAATAGGAAGAGTTGTCCCAGTAAAAAATCATCCTTTGTTCATTAATGCGATAAAATATGTTATCTCAAGAAGTAATAAAAAAATCAGGGCTTTTATTGTTGGTGACGGAGTAGACAGGGCGAAAATTGAACGGATGTGCCATGACCTTAGTTTGAGTTATGTTGATTTCAGGTATAATAAAATAAAAGCTGATGTTACTTTTACTTCTTGGCTTAAAGACATTGATTATGTTGATGCAGGTATGGATATTATTACGCTGACATCTTTGAATGAAGGGACTCCTGTTAGCCTTATCGAAGCTCAGGCAGCAGGGAAACCTATAGTTTCTACCAACGTAGGTGGTATTGAAAATATTATTATCCCGAATGAAACAGCATGGCTTGCTGATGTTAAGAAACCTGATGATTTCTGTAATAAATTGCTTATGCTTGTGCAAAATGATGAACTTCGTATAAAATATAATCAAAAAAGCAGGGATTTTGTAAAGAATAAATTCAGTTACTTACGTTTAGTAAATGATATGCAGAATTTATATCATAAATTGCTTACTGTGACCAAGTAAGCAAGAAATTATTAAATTTGTAAAATTTTACACATGAAACGCCTGTTGCTTTTACTTATCACCATTTTATTTATTTCAGGGTGCAAGATATTTACTCCGTATCAGATGTTGCGGCAGGGCAAATATCCCGTGAGTGAGTTTCAAGATACATTAAATTCAAAAGAATATTTAATTGCTCCAAACGATGAATTAAAGATGGTCATATTTTCAAATAATGGAGAAAAGGTAATTGACCCTGTTTCATCAGGTTCGGGTTCACAATTACAAAGCGGCATTTCTTTTATGGTTGAATTCGATGGCCAGGTTAAACTTCCTATTCTTGATAGGGTTAAAATTGCCGGATTAACTTTACGTCAGGCGGAAGATTTGCTTCAAGAGAGATATTCCAAATATTTTAACAACCCTTATGTGCAGTTAAAAGTAACAAATAACAGAGTAATAATTTTCCCTGGTGGGCAGGGAAGTCAGGCTATGGTTGTCACACTTGATAACTCCAATACTACACTTTTTGAAGCACTTGCCAAAGCCGGAGGAATTAACGATGGAAAAGCCCATAAAATAAAGTTAATCAGGGGTGATTTAAAAAATCCAAAAGTTTATATTATTGATTTGTCAACAGTTGAAGGTATGACAAAGGCAAATCTTATTGTGCAGGCTAATGATATTATTTATGTTCAGCCAAGGAATAAAATTCCAGAAAAAATCATAAATGTACTTGCACCTTATCTGACTTTATTATCTACATTCATTTTAGTATACGAATTATTCGTTAAGTAAATACTATGACTAAGAAAAAAAAGATATCAACCATTAATGATGAAATAGATTTAAAGTTATTTTATTTTATTTTTAAGAGGAATTTTTTCTATCCTATAATATTTCTGCTTGTTGCATTAATTGCTGCATTTCTTTATTTGCGTTACACTCAGCCTGTATATGAGGCCAAAGCTATCATACAGATAAACAAAAACGAAGAAGCAAAGTTACTTGGAGCATCATCAATTTTTCCTGAAGAAGATAATTTCTTACCAAAGAAAATGGAACTTATTAAATCGGCTATATTTATACAAAGAGTTGTTGATAAGCTTCCATTGGAAATTTCTTATTTTAGCAAGGGTACAGTTTTAGATTACGAACAATATACAAGTTCTCCTTATAAAGTTTTTGCAAAAGTTATTAATTCAAGTATTTATAATACACCTATTCAAATAAATTTTATTGAACAAACAAAATGCGAAATAGTTTATAAAAATGTAAATAATGAAACTATAAAAAAAGTCTTCTCAGTTTCGGATACTTTAAATCTTAACGAGGTTAAATTGTATATATCGAATATAAATTATAAAAGAATTGAAGTGAATGAAGGTTTTCTCTCTGGTGACAAATTTTTCTTTATAATAAATAATCCACAAGCCATTCCTCAAGATATTATCTCCCGCATAAATGTTTCTATTCTTAATGATGCCGCTAAAACCATAATGATAAAATACAAAGACAGAAGTGCAGAAAAAGCAAATGCCATTGTAAATACCATTGCTGAAGAATTTCAAAGTTATGATATTGAGAAACAAGCGGAGAGTGTTGAAAAAATTCTAGGGTATATTGATGAAAGAATGGATATTATTTACGATACTCTTGTTAAATCTCAGGAAAACATAGCTGATTTTAATAAAAAATATAATATTGATACCATTGTAAACAGGCCATTACCTACATTTACTTCAAGGTTAAATGACTACCAAAATCAAATGGTTTCTCTTGAATTGGAAGCAAGCAAACTGGATGAAATTAAAAATAATTTAAAAAGTTCGGTTAATAATGATATTTCACGCATCATCGCTATTACAGCGGGAAGTGAGTTTAAAGGCTCCATTTCAACATTACTGAGTACATTACAGGAATTATTAATAAAAAGAGAAAAATTGCTTTACAATGTTACTGAAAACAGCGGACAGATAAAGGAGATTGATTACCAGATAAACATGCAAAAAAAGCTAATTACCGAAAGTATTGATTATGTGAGCGGAAGTATAAATAAAAGAAAAGCGGAAATTGCTGATAAAATTTTAATGTACGAAAGAAAGTTGAATTTTAAAACAAGCGACTATAATACTGTTGACCTGGCAAGCCTCGAAAGGATATACCAAATAAATGAAAATTATTATAATCAATTAATTGGGAAAAAAGCTGAATATTCAATTGCAAAAGCGGGTTATGTTTCCCAGAATATTATATTGCAACGCTCGTCAACACCGACAGAACCTATTGAGCCTATTAAAAAGAATATTTATTTAATCGCAGTTTTTGCATCATTATTTCTTGGTTTGGGGATAATTATTGTGAGGTATGTTTTGTTCAACAATATTTTAACACTATATGATATATATAAATATACAGACATTCCTGTGATAGGTATTGTCCCAAAATATATAGATTCAATTCCTGAATCCCAACTTATTGTTGATAAACATCCAAAATCTATTATTGCCGAAGCATTACGCTCTATTAGAACTAATTTGCACTTTTTGAAAAACGAGGAAGGTCCTAAAGTTATTGCAATGTCTTCGACTGTATCAGGAGAGGGAAAAACTTTTGTAATTATAAACCTGGCAGGTGTAATTGCTTTTTCAGAGAAAAAAGTAATTGTGCTTGATTTCGATTTACGCAAACCTAAGATTCATATTGGATTTAATGTTGTTAATACCAAAGGAATAAGTACAATACTTTCAAACAAACACAATATTGATGATTGTATTATTCAAAGTAGCTTGGCAAACCTCGATTTTATTACTGCCGGCCCTGTACCTCCAAATCCTTCGGAATTAATCTTTAGCAAAAGAACGGATGAGGTGTTAAGTTACCTTAAGACTAAGTATGATTATGTCTTAATTGATAATCCTCCAATCGGGCTGGTTACAGATGGGATTAAAGCTATGTCAATTGCTGATTATCCAATCTATGTGTTTAAAGCTGATTATTCCAAGAAGTTTTACGTATTAGATTTGGAGCGCCTTGCTGAAGATAGTAAACTCAAAAACATCTCTCTTGTATTAAATGCTGTTGAACCTATAGGCTCGTCATATGGTATGAAATACAGTTCAAAAGTTAAGGGTTCTAGTTATGGTTATGGTTTTGGTTATGGTTATGGTTATGGAATTGAAGATGAAAGCTCTGAGAATAGAAACAAAAAGTCTATTACAAACTGGATTTCAAGATTATTTAAAAAGGGTTATCAATTCGGAAAGCAACATCGCAAATGAGAAAAATTCTGACGAATATTCAGGATATAATATTAATAGAACCTGATGTTTATGAAGACAGCAGAGGTTATTTTTTTGAATCATTTAATTCTAATAAATTCAAAGACTTGGGTATTTATGAAGAATTTGTTCAGGATAACCAATCTTTGTCTGGGAAGAATGTTTTAAGGGGTTTTCATTTTCAGCGGCCACCTTATGAACAGGGGAAATTGGTTCGGGTAATAAAAGGATCGGTACTTGATGTGGCAGTTGATTTGAGAAAAAAATCTCCCAGTTATGGTAAAAATGTTGCTTTTGTATTATCAGAGAATAATAAACAGATGTTATGGATACCCCCGGGTTTTGCTCATGCTTTTCTTACCCTGGAAGATGATACGATTTTTTTCTACAAATGCACAGGACTGTATAATAAAGATGCTGAAGTGATTATTTCGTGGGACGACCCTGATATTAATTTTAAGTGGAATATTTCGGACCCTATTTTATCTGAACGCGACAAGAAAGGAATTCAATTTAAATTATTTAATTCTCCTTTTTAACTGATTTTTATATATATCTTTGCACACAGAATTTATCATAATTGAGTTCAGAAGATATATATTCGTTAGTTGCGTATTCCCTGTTTTTTATTGTTTCTCTGTTTTTTTCATTATTGATAAACAGGATACTGATAAAATTCTCTAAAACTTTAGGTACGCGTAATAAAGCGGATAATCTGAATAGATGGAGTACTGCCGATAAGCCATCTTTTGGTGGTATTTCATTCTATATAATTTTTCTATTATCTATTATTGCGCTGTCGTTTTTTTTCCAAAAAAACGCATTATTTCACAACATTTCGATTCTGGGAATAATTCTGGCCACCACCTTAGGTTTTATTATGGGTTTATTTGACGATGCATATAACACAAAAGTTTTAATTAAACTTTTTTCACAAATATTATGCGGGATTATACTAATTTTTTCAGGCACATATATCAGCATTTTTCAGAATGACTTCTTGAATTATATCTTAACTATTTTATGGGTAGTAGGCATAATGAATTCTATTAATATGCTTGACAATATGGATGCAATTTCCTCTGTAGTTGCTGTTTTTATTTTTACTGGAATTTTTATTGAAAATATAATTTTAAATAGTGTCTATGACAGCCTGAATATACTTATTATTGGAGTAATATCTTCGTTGATAGGTTTTCTTTTTTATAACTGGCCGCCTTCCAAAATGTTCATGGGTGATACAGGTAGCCAGTTTCTGGGAGTACTACTTGCTACTTTTAGTATTATTTTTATCTGGAACCATAGGGAAGTTAATATGGATGAAATTCCTACAAAACAAATTTGTGCTGTTGTACTTTTTTTTACTTTACCTCTAATAGACACTGCAACTGTTTCAATTAAAAGAATTTTAAAAGGGAAGTCGCCATTTGTTGGAGGGAAAGACCATACAACGCATCATTTATCATATCTTGGTTTTTCAGAAAAAAAAGTTGCAGTAATATATGTCATTTTATCTTTTGTTTCAATTTCGCTTGGGTTGCTATGTTTAAATATTGTTGATTGGAAACATTTATATACAGTTTTATTCATGGCATATTTTGTGATTTTATTTTCGGTTTTATTTTATATTGCTAACATCAATAAGCATAAATCTGATGGTTCGTCTTAAGCGCATTTCTATTTTTCTCCTATCCCTGAGTCTATTAATAGTTATTATCTGGTTATTTGTTAACTCAATTCAAAAAAATAATAACAAAACTTCTGATGAGTTATATTATGAAGCATATAGGAGGTTTGATAAAATATTTAGTATAAAAATTCCGGGAAAAATGAATTTCTGCGGTGAAACCGTACCTGTTGATAAATTTTATGTCAGGGAATCATTGGACAGGGAACTGCTGGTTAATACATACTGGCATTCAAACACCTTGCTTATGTTTAAAAGAGCTTACAGGTATTTTCCTGTGATTGATTCAATTTTGAAATTTAACCATGTCCCATCTGATTTCAGATATCTTGCTCTAATTGAAAGTGGATTCGAAAATATTGTTTCTCCTGCTGGTGCCAAGGGCTTTTGGCAAATCATGAAAACAACAGCTCAGATGTACGGATTGGAAGTGAACGCTGAAATTGATGAACGCTATCACCTCGAAAAATCAACTTTAGCTGCTTGTAAATATCTTAAGGCATCCTATCAGAAGTTCGGAAACTGGACCTTGGCAGCGGCATCGTATAATATGGGGGCAGAAGGGCTGGCCTCTGTTATAAAATCGCAGAAATCAGATAATTATTATGATTTATATTTAAATAAAGAAACCCAACGCTACATTTATAGGATTCTTGCCGTTAAACTTATTTATGAATCTCCGGTTGCTTATGGCTTTTATTTACGTGAAAAAGATTTCTATCCTGAAATAAAAACTTATACTGTTATAGTTGATACTTCTATTACTAATTGGGCTGAGTTTGCAATAATAAACAAATCAAATTATAGAATCCTTAAAGAATTTAATCCCTGGATATTAAAATACTCTCTGACAAATAAAAATAAAAAAACGTACAACATTAAATTCCCTGTTGTAGGTTATGAAAGCTTACCTTTATTTAAAATCGAATCATCTCCGGATGATAACTTGTTCAATGATACATTGAAAATTAACGAAATCCACTAAGAAATATTTAATTGTATATGGAAGTCTGGCAGCAGAATGATAATGTTGTAAAAGAACCAGATTTGGAGAACGAATCAGAACTTTGTGTTTATGGGGCAAGGGTACATAACTTACGTAATGTAGATGTTGTTATTCCTCGAAACAAACTGGTAGTTATTACCGGGTTAAGCGGAAGCGGAAAGTCATCACTAGCTTTTGATACAATATATGCTGAAGGGCAAAGACGCTATCTGGAGACATTTTCGAATTATATCAGGCAGTTTATAGGAAATATTGAAAGGCCGGATGTGGATAAGATCACAGGTTTAAGCCCTGTTATTGCTATTGAACAGAAATCATCCAACAGGAATCCAAGATCAACAGTCGGAACAATTACTGAGATATATGATTTTTTAAGGTTGTTGTTTGCAAGAACTGCCGATGCATATTCTTTCATAACCGGTGAAAAAATGGTCAGGTATAGTGAGCAACAAATAATCAGTAAAATTTCTGATGATTATTTAAATAAAAATATTTTTTTACTTGCTCCCAAAATCAAAGGGCGTAAAGGTCATTATCGTGAACTATTCGAACAGATAAGAAAACTTGGATTTGTAAAAGTGAGAGTTGACGGAATTATAAAAGACCTGACGCAGGGAATGCAGCTTGACCGCTATAAAATGCACGATATTGAAATAGTTATTGATAATATTATAGTAAAGCGAGGCAATGAAACCCGCTTATCAAATTCTGTCCAGGCTGCTCTGAAAATTGGGCGCAACAGCCTTGTAGTATATGAACCTGTTATGAATGAGGCAAAACATTTAAGCAGAATGTTGATGTGTCCTGCAAGCGGTATCTCATATGATGAACCCGAGCCAAATTCATTTTCTTTTAACTCACCTTATGGAGCATGTCCTAAGTGTACCGGGTTGGGAGAAATTCTGGAAGCGGATATTAATAAGATAATCCCTGACTATTCCAAATCCATTCGCTCCGGAGGTATAGCACCTGTAGGAGTGTATAAAAGCTCCTGGATATTTCACCAACTGGAAGCTATCGGGAAAAGCTATGATTTTACTTTGGACACCCCTTTGCGGGATTTTTCAGAAAAAGCTATTAATATAATACTTTATGGAACCGACGAACTATACACTGTGAAAAATGAATATCTGGGCGTTACTTCTCCTTATAAAATGAATTTTGAGGGGGTAGTTAATTTTATAATAAATCAAAATAGTGATTCATCATCAAAAGCAATAAAAAAATGGGCAGGAAGTTTTATGAATAAAATTATATGCCCTGAATGTCATGGAGCGCGCCTGAAAAAAGAATCTCTTCATTTCAGGGTCAATAATAAGAATATTTCTGAACTTGCAAATTTTGACCTGCTTGCATTATCACAATGGCTTAATCAATTAAACCTCTCTCTTGACCCCTTAAAGTACAAAATAGCAAATGAAATTGTTCGTGAAATACAAGACAGGTTGATATTTCTTCTTGAACTTGGGTTAGATTATCTTACACTAAATAGGGCTGCAGCATCTTTATCAGGAGGTGAATCTCAACGTATCAGACTAGCAACACAAATAAGTTCTCAGCTAGTTAATGTGTTGTATGTATTGGATGAACCAAGCATTGGGCTGCATCAGCGCGATAACCACAAGCTGATATCTGCCCTGAAAGAATTGCGTGATATTGGCAATTCCATTATTGTTGTCGAACACGATAGGGATATGATTTTCTCTGCAGATTATGTAATAGATATTGGACCTGGTGGAGGAGTGAACGGAGGCAAAATTGTAACTTACGGAGATATTGAAACTATTATAAAAACAGAAAGCCTGACTTCACAATACCTTAACGGAAAAAAGGATATAAAAATACCCTTGCAAAGACGAAAGGGGTCGGGAAACGAATTAAAGATTATTGGGGCTAAAGGAAACAATCTGAAAGAACTTACGGTTTCTTTTCCATTAGAAACATTCATTTGTATTACAGGTGTTTCCGGCAGTGGCAAATCTTCTTTGATAAACCAGACTCTTTATCCTGCACTAAGCAGGTATTTTTATCGTTCAGAGAAAAAATCTTTGGAATACGAAAAGATAGAGGGTTTAAAATTTATTGACAAAGTTGTTGAAATTGACCAGTCTCCGATAGGAAGAACCCCACGTTCTAATCCTGCAACATATACAGGTGTTTTTGATGAAATCAGGAAATTATTTGTTCAGCTACCCGAAGCAAAAATCAGAGGTTACTTGCCGGGGCGCTTTTCGTTTAATGTGAAAGGAGGAAGGTGTGAAACATGTGGTGGTGCAGGAATGAAATTAATAGAAATGAACTTTTTGCCTGATGTTTTTGTCCCTTGTGAAGCATGTAATGGTAAAAGATATAGCCGTGAAACACTGGAGATTAAATACAAAGGTAAATCAATCAGCGATGTGCTTGATATGAATATTGATGAGGCAGTAGAGTTTTTTTTACATATACCATCAATACTCAATAAAATCAAAACTCTTAAAGATGTTGGGTTGGGATATATAAAACTGGGACAGCAATCAACAACTCTTTCGGGAGGAGAGGCGCAAAGAGTGAAATTAGCGACCGAGTTATCTAAAAAAGATACAGGTCGCACTTTGTATATTCTTGATGAGCCAACAACAGGTTTGCATTTTGAAGATACGAATGTGCTGCTGGAAGTATTACAAATACTTGTCAATAAGGGAAACACTGTAATTGTAATTGAACACAACATGGATGTGATTAAAGTTGCCGATTACATTATTGACTTAGGCCCGGAAGGTGGTGACAGGGGTGGCATGGTTGTATGTGAAGGCACTCCGGAATCCATTATAAAGTGCAAACAAAGTTATACAGCAAAATTTTTAAAACAAGTTCTGGTAAATAATAAAAACAAGTCAAATCAGTTATAAAAAGAAAAGAGTATGCGAAAATTCACTGATAAAGAAGAAGAACAGTTTAAAGAAGCTTATAAACCAAAAGATTGGAATGAAGTAAAAATTAACGATTCCTGGCAGATTTTTAAGGTGATGTCGGAATTTGTCAGTGCCTTTGAAAAACTCACAAAAATAGGCCCATGTGTTACTATTTTCGGCTCAGCACGCACTCAATCGGACGACAAACACTATCTCCTTGCTCAGGAAATATCACTTAAGCTTTCAAAGCTGGGATTTGGAATAATTACCGGTGGTGGCCCAGGAATAATGGAAGCCGCAAATAAGGGAGCTTATATGAATCGAGGGAAATCAGTAGGATTGAATATTATGCTGCCCTTTGAGCAGGAGGCTAACGCATTTATTAATCCCGATAAGTGCCTTATGTTTGATTATTTTTTTGTAAGAAAAGTAATGTTTATAAAATATGCACAGGGATTTGTTGTGATGCCCGGCGGCTTTGGAACTCTTGATGAGTTTTTTGAAGCTATTACCCTTATACAAACTCAAAAATTAGTTAATTTTCCTGTTGTTTTAGTAGTAAAAGAATATTGGCAGGGACTCATTCATTGGATGAAAGATAAAGCTTTATCAGCCGGAAATATCAGTAAAGAAGACCTTGATTTATTTAATATTGTTGATACAGCCGACGAAGCAGTGAAGGTTATTGATGATTTTTATAAACAGTATAGTCTGAAACCTAACTTCTAAACTACTTTAATATTACAAATTTTTGTGCTCTGTTTTCGTATCGGGTTTGTCCATTTCCGGTTAAATAAAATTTTAATAAGTAATAACCGTTTGAAAGATTTCTGATATCAATTTCTGTTTGAGTTTTAATGGGTATTTCTTGTTCCATTACTTTGTTGCCAATTATATTATAAATCTGCAGGAAAATTGTTTTAAAATTTTTATCGTCAATATTTAAATAAAGTTTGTCTTTAGCAGGGTTGGGAAAAATATTTAAGATAATTTCCGGGGATTCATAAGGTTTGTGTATTGAGTTGTAAATATTTGATTTTATACCGGAATAATATGTTAGGCCTCCTGCAAAGTTTCCGATTATCATATCTTTATACCCATCATTATTAAAGTCATAAACACACACTCCGGAACGCATTCCATCGCAAATAATTAGCGCTGTTGAATCTTTATCACTTTGCATTAAAATAGAATCAGAGGCAGTGAATTTCCCGGTAAGGTTTGATTCAATATCTTTGAAATAAAATATTTTACCTGACTCGGAAGCAACAAAAAGTTTAATTATATCAGAGTCCCTGAAGAAACAGGGTACGCTATGGCCGGTGTAAGAAACATAAGGGTCAACAACATTAACCTTTCCAAGTGTATCTGTTATTTTCGTGAAAATGGGATTATTTAATGTCCCTGTATTTTGATAATAGGAAATATAACCACTCTTTTTTCCAACACAAAGGTCAATAAGGTTGTCATTATTTAAGTCAAAAAACTGCGGGGTTGAAAACTCCCCGACATCAATTGCCTGAAAGTTGTAAACAGGATTGTCGTAAGCCGGTAAATTGCCTGCACCGGAAATATTTTCAAAATAGATTAAAGTCCCGTTTGATTGGCCGCATATCATATCAATATCTCCGTCATTATCAAGGTCGTGGAATGAAGGGACAAGTCCAATAAGTTTTAGTTGTGCGAGATTTGCATAGTCAGTAGTTGCAATTTTGAATTGTGGTATAGTTGCAGTGCCAATATTTTCAAGTACAGCAATTTGTGATCTGAACTCCGAATAAAGATATCCAAAGTTATAATAAGAAGAATCAAGATAGCCGTAATTTCCTATAATTACATCCATTAATCCATCATTATTATAGTCATAAATAACAGGGTATGAACCTGTGCTAAAATCAATCATTTCCCCCTGAAAAACATCAGGTTTGTTAAAACTAAACACTGGACTTGATGCACTTCCGGTGTTTTCGTAATACCACATGCTTTGATGGCTTTCTGCTAATGCAAATACTGATGTGAAAGGAGAAACAACAATGTCTTTTTTGTCATCATTGTTAATGTCAATGTAGCTGGGAACGGGGAAAGAATTAAAAAGTACCGGAACTGTGTTTGACGGGAAAAGAGTGTCCATACTAACCATGTGGGCTGAATCTGTTGTACCCCCGTTTGTAAGTAAAATCAAATTAAAATAGTCAACATCTCCTAAAATTAAATCTGTCAGTTGGTCGTTGTTTAAGTCGGCAGCTAGCATAGTTGAGCCGGTATGCCGAGTTGATTTGTAGAACTGCAAACTATCAGATGCTCTCGGGCAATTGATATTAAGAGAAATATCATTATTATCAACACCTTCAGAAAAGTTACCCCAGCAAAAATCATATAGTTCATAAATCAGGGTATCAGAATTTCCGTATAATTCTTGTGACATATTTCTATGCATTTGAAGAAAAGTACCTAATCCAAAAAACGTAAGAATATCTATATCGTTGTCATTATCAATATCGTAAAAGGCCGGATAATCATCATTCGTTACCGTGATATTTGACACACTCCCTCCGCCCCAGTCAGAATTAATCATTGGATAAAGCATCTGGAATTTTAATGATGTGTCGGAAATGTTTTTATAAACTTTTATCCCCCCGGGAACATAAGTGAAAAGGTCTTTTTTCCCGTCTCCATCGTAATCAATAAAATTTACCCAAGATTGTACTTCAGGAAAAAATTTCTGATAATAAGGTTCAAAGGAATAACTAATACTGTCAGGTATTCCATCATTAATATATGTCAGCAGGCGGTTACCGCTTTTATCAAATATTACAAGGTCGTCAATCCCATCATTGTTACAATCAATATTTGATAAATGGCATGAATTTAAACCTCCTCCCCAGGCAAATCTAAGATCATCCTCATTTGTATCGGATACAATAACAGATTGATTTCGAAAAAAGTTATAATCATATAGTTCCTGAGAATAAACTGTAATGGATGCTAAAACATTAAAAATCAACAAATAACAACTTAAAAGTTTTGTCATTATCCTTTGTTTTTTATCTCTGAATAACAAAGGTAATCAATAAGTATCAATGCCTTGTTTAAATGTATGTCATTTTTTTCAATAAACTTTTTATAATATCATTGGTTATTTATAAAGGAAATTCTATCTTTGCAGCTTCAAAAAAAAGTGTATCATTTAAATATATTGTAAGATATGCAAAATAAAGGAGTTTTCAGGTTTCTTGCGATTTTAATCGCGTTGGTATGTGTGTTTCAATTGTCATTTACTTTATGTACACGGATGGTTGAAAAGGATGCTAAAGAATATGCTATAAGCGGAGATAACGACAGCCTTGCCAAAGCACTTTCGAAGGGTATTCCCGAAATGGAACGCTATTATTATGATTCCATTACCCGAAAAAGAGAACAATATTATCTTGACTCTATGTCGAAAGAAGAGGTTTTTAATTTTTTATGGCTTCGTAAATATACATACAAAGACTGTAAAGCACGTGAAGTTAACCTTGGGCTTGACTTAAAAGGAGGTATGAATGTTACCCTTGAGGTTTCCTTACCCGATATTATCAGGTCATTATCAGGTAATAGCAAGGATCCTTTTTTCAATAAAGTTATGGACGAAGCCATTGAGATGCAAAAAAACAGCTCAAGTGACTTTGTTACATTGTTTGATGCTGCTTTTAAGAAGAATAATACTTCCAATGCCAAATTGGCTTCATTTTTTATAGTTGGTTTAAAAGACAGAATAAATTTCAATACAACAGATGAAGACGTTATTAAAATTATTCGTGACGAAACAGATGGCGCTGTAGAAAGAACATTTAATATTCTTCGCACACGTATTGACCGCTTTGGCGTTGCTCAGCCCAATATTCAGCTTTTGGCAGGTTCGGGGAGAATTCTTATAGAACTTCCCGGCATTAAGGATCCCGAACGTGTAAGGAAACTTATTCAGGGTACAGCTAAACTTGAATTCTGGGAAACATATGAATATAAAGAAGTTTATAATTTCATTGCTGAAGCCGACAAAAAACTGGTTTCATTACTGACTGTTGTTGACACCAACGCTGTCAAGGACAGTGTCAATGTCATGGAAGAAACAACAGAAGAAAACGTAAAAGGGGATATAATAAAAGATACTGCTTTGGCAGGGATTGAAGAAAGTGATACTATCAGGGATTCGGCCGAACAAATGCAGCAATCTTTTGAAGAGTATGCAAAAGAGCACCCTCTTACTGCCTATTTACAACCTGCTTTGGTACAGGACGAGAAAGGAAATTATTTCCCTAACAGGGGGCCTGTTGTAGGTTATTGTCAGGCCTTCGATACCGCAAAGGTTATGAATATGTTGCGAAACCCTCAGATACAAATGATATTTCCAAGGGAGCTTCGGTTTATGTGGACGGTGAAGCCGGTTGATGAAAAAGAAACATTACATCAATTAATTGCTTTGAAGACCTCTCGTGATGGTACGGCATCGCTCAGCGGTGATGTTATTGTGGATGCCCGCCAGGATATTGATCAGCAGCAGGGCAACCAGATATCTATGAGCATGAATTCTGAAGGAGCAACTATATGGAAAAACCTGACAGCAAACAACATTGGAAAATCAATTGCTATTGTTCTGGACAATGTTGTTTATTCGTTTCCTACAGTTCAGGGGGAAATACCTAATGGACAGTCTTCAATTACAGGAAATTTTACCTTGGAGGAAGCCAAAGACCTTGCAAATATTCTTAAAGCAGGCAAACTACCGGCTCCTACAAAAATTGTTGAGGAAGCCGTTGTGGGGCCTTCACTTGGTAAGGAAGCCATTAACGCCGGTTTGATGTCATTTATAATTGCTTTTGTTCTGGTGTTGTTGTACATGGTTTTATTTTACAATACCGCCGGTCTGGTTGCAGACTCTGCTTTATTGGTTAATATTTTCTTCCTTTTAGGAGTTCTGGCGTCGCTGGGAGCAACCTTAACCTTGCCTGGTATTGCCGGTATTGTACTTACGATGGGGATGGCGGTTGATGCCAACGTAATTATTTATGAGCGCATTAAAGAGGAGGTCCGGGCAGGCAAGGGATTGAAGCTTGCCGTGGCAGACGGGTATAAACATGCCTATTCTGCGATTATCGACGGTAATGTTACCACAATATTGACCGGTATTGTATTATTCATTTTTGGGACTGGCCCGATTCAGGGGTTTGCAACTACACTTATTATTGGTATTATCACATCATTATTTACCTCTATCTTCATTTCAAGATTGATTTTTGAAGGAATGATCAGCAGAAACAAAACCATCAAATTTGGAAATAAATTTACGATAAATGCTTTTACGAAAACAAAGATCAACTTTTTAGGACTTCGTAAAAAATTATATATAGTATCGTTGAGTATAATAGTCATCGGAATTATCTCATTGTTTGTTCGTGGAATGAGCTGGGGAATTGATTTTACCGGCGGACGTACTTATGTGGTACGTTTCGATAAAGACGTGAAGACAACTGATATCCGTGAATCGCTGGCAACACCTTTTGGCGAAGCCCCCGAAGTAAAAACCTTCGGACCCAATAATCAGGTTAAGATCACGACCAAATATTTGATCCATAATAATGACGATGCATCGGATTCAATTGTTGAATCCAGGCTTTACGAGGGATTAAAAGGTGTTTATACAAATCCTATAGGTATCGATGAATTTCTTTCCGATAAACAAGGAAAACTATTAGGAAAAATGAGTTCCCAGAAAGTAGGGCCGACCATCGCTGATGATATTAAACTCTCTTCTGTTTATGCTATCGTCATCGCCCTGTTTGTCATGTTCGTTTATATCGCCATCCGTTTCAAAAAATGGCAGTTTGGTTTAGGAGGTGTCATATCGCTCACTCATGATACATTGATCGTAATTTCTATGTTTTCTTTGTTTTGGGGTATTTTACCCTTCGGAATGGAGATTGACCAGGCATTTATTGCGGCGGTCCTTACTATAATAGGATATTCAATTAATGATACGGTAATCATTTTCGACAGGATCAGGGAGTATATGGCCCTTTACCCAAAACGCGAAATGAAAGAGAATATGAATGCTGCTATGAACAGTACGTTGGGAAGAACAATTAACACCTCAGGCACCACATTAATTACTTTGCTTGCCATGTTCATCTTAGGTGGTGAAATGATCAGAGGCTTTATTTTTGCCTTGCTTGTTGGTATTGCAGTAGGAACTTACTCTTCAATTTTTAATGCTACTCCTATCGCTTACGATTTTATTCAGATGAATAAAAGGCGCAAAGAAAAGAAAGCTTTGAAACTTCAGGCAAAAAAATAACGTATTAGTGTTTTGTATCTTAATTTAATTTTTGAAATTTTTTTCAACGTTCTTTTAATAATAAAAAATTTATCAAATAGCTGATTTACAGTTGTTTTAAAAATTTATAAAAAAAATATTTAAAAATGTTCTTTAGTTAGTATTAAATAATTATTTAAATTAGCAAACGTAATTAATTTAGGGTTTAATATTTTAAGTATGAATCAGAAGATATACCAATTAGGAATTGCGGTTTTATTATGTTTTTTATTATCACAAGGTAATACGGCATTTGCACAGCGAAATTATTCTGCAGATGCAGATAAAGCATTTGATACGGAACAGTATTCTGTAGCCATTGACTTATATAAACAGGCTTACAACCGCATTAAAGGAAATAAACCGGAAAAAGCAAGAGTCTTGTTTCGTTTGGCTGAGTGTTACCGTAAAACAAACAATTATAAACAAGCTATTAACTGGTACACAAGGGTTGTGAAGGCTAATTACCCCGACCCTATAGCCCAGCTTTATCTTGCCGATGCATTGAAAGCCGATGAGCAATATGCAGAAGCTCTGGTTGCTTACAATGAATACAAAAAACTTGTTCCCAATGATCCGCGTGGCGGGTATGGTGCCGAATCATGTGAATATTCAATTAAATGGAAAGAAGACCCAACCAGATATGTTATTGAAAATGTTAAAAAATTCAACAGCAAACAATCAGATTTTTCACCATACTGGGCTGATAAGAATTATAAAGCCATACTTTTTACTTCTACAAGGGAAGGCTCAACAGGGAAAGTAACTGACGGATGGACAGGTCAGAGTTTTTCTGATATATATGTTACAACTCTCGATAAGAAAGGTGCCTGGAGTGAGCCCTTACCTGCTGATGAAAATATTAATACAGATGTGAATGAAGGAACACCCTGGCTTAATAAGAAAGCTAATGTGATATATTTTACTAGATGCCCGGTAGTAAAGAAAGAGAAAATGGGTTGCCAGATATATTTTTCTAAAAAACAGGGAAGAGGATGGGCACCTGCTGATACATTGAAGTTAGCAGAGGATATGAGCATACATCATGGGCATCCCACTCTTAGTGACGATGAAATGGTAATATATTTTGCTGCAGATATACAAGGTGGATATGGAGGGAAAGATATATGGATGGCAAAACGAACAAAAAAAACAAAACCTTTTGACAAACCTGTAAATTTAGGCCCGGTTATCAATACGGCTGGTGATGAAATGTTCCCTTACCTTAGTGAAAACGGAACGCTATATTTTTCTTCAAATGGATATGAACATCTTGGCCTTGGAGGGCTTGATATTTTTAAATCAGAATTTAAAAATGAAAAATGGACAAAACCCGAAAACCTAAAATACCCTTTAAATTCAGCAGGAGATGATTTTGGTATCATTTTAAAAGGAGATAAAAACGAAGGGTTTTTATCGTCAAACCGCAAAGGCGGAAGAGGGTTCGACGATATTTATTATTTCTACTTACCACCGTTGGTATTTACATTACAGGGAGTCGTTAGGGATGACAGTACTAAGCAGATAATTGCCGATGCAACTGTTAAATTAGAAGGATCAGATGGTACCAGTGTCGAAGCTACTACCGATGCCACTGGGACATATCAGTTTGGCAAAACGCAGATTCTTGAAAATACAACTTATGAACTCACAGTATCTAAAGATAAATATATTGCTGCAAAGGGGCGCGAAACTACTGTTGGACTTAAACACAGCAAAGACCTGATTCATGATTTTAACCTTGTACCCATACCCAGAGAGCCTGTTGTTCTGCCAGATATCTTGTACCCAATTGCGCAATGGTACCTGACACCACAAGCTAAAGATTCTTTAAAATGGTTGGTAAATATTCTTACTGATAACCCACGCTGGGTGATTGAATTGTCATCACACACGGATATAAGGCCCATTCCAATGACCAACGACACACTTTCACAACGAAGGGCAAAATCTGCTGTAGATTATATAGTTGATTCAAATGGTATCCATCCGGCAAGAGTTTTTGCAAAGGGTTATGGTGCAAACCGTCCACGTGTTCTGGAACAAGACAAAACTATCATTCTTGACCCGCAGAAGTATCCTGCATGTAAGGACAAACCATTTTTCTTTCCGAAAGGAACTGTCCTGACAGAAGCTTATATCAAAACATTAAAAACAACATGCGAAAAAGAAGCTGCACACCAACTCAACAGACGTACCGAATTTATTGTTTTGAGTGAAGATTTTACACCACCTGAATCCACTGACAGTTTAGGCAATAATGTTCAGATTATGATAAACCCAATGGACAATATTGTTACGATTTTACCAAGCGGAAGCGGAACTTTCGAAGCTCGTTGTGTTATTAATGGTATATCCTCTGATTTTAAATACGATGCTGCGGAAGAAGAACTTCAAATAGCTGAATCACTTATCATGCAGTTATTAACCGATTACCGCGTTACTAAATCTGACTTTAAAGACAAAGACAACGCATTTAGTGAAGATGGTTCGATTAAGCCAAATTCAATAATAAACCTCAAAAAAATAAATATAGGAAAAAAAGTTCAAACCAATTTAGAAGCGGTAGTTGTGAAAGACTTAGTCCCCAATGTAGTATTAGGTTCCAAAGTGCTTTCAAAATTTGGAGAGTATAACATTGATGATGAAAAAAGACAGCTTATTTTTGAATAAAAAACTATTTAAAATTTTTCACATTTAAACATATGGCATCCCGGCATTTTTATGCCGGGATGCCTTTTTTAATCATATGCAGGAAAAAGATAAATACAATCAAAGGGGAGTTTCGGCATCAAAAGAAGATGTTCACAATTCAATAAAAAAACTTGACAAAGGAATTTTTCCGTTGGCCTTTTGTAAAATCATTCCGGATACTATAGAATCTGATAAAAATTTTTGTTCCCTGATGCATGCTGACGGCGCTGGAACAAAATCATCACTGGCGTACATTTATTGGAAGGAAACAGGAGATTTATCGGTATGGAAGGGAATTGCACAGGACGCTATTGTTATGAATACAGACGATTTGCTCTGTGTGGGAGCAACAAAAAGTATTATGCTTTCTTCGCTTATTGGAAGAAATAAGTTTTTAATTCCAGGCAATGTGCTTTCAGCTATTATTGAGGGAACAGAGGAATTTTTAGAGCTTTTGAGGAGCATGGGTTTTTCCATATATTCAACAGGAGGTGAAACCGCTGATGTCGGTGATTTAGTGCGTACCATTGTTGTTGATTCAGTGGTAACATGCAGGATGAAACGCAGCGAAGTTATTACCAATGAGAAAATTGCTGCAGGAGATGTTATTGTTGGCCTGGCATCATTCGGGAAATCTGCCTACGAAAAGGAATACAACAGCGGTATTGGCAGCAATGGCCTGACTTCTGCCAGGCATGAGATGTTGCATAAAGTGTATGCTGAAAAATATCCGGAAAGTTTTGACCAAAATATTTTACCCGATTTAGTCTATAGCGGAAGGTTTCTGCTTGGCGATACATTGCCCGAAATACCTATAAATATAGGAAAAGCGCTTTTGTCTCCAACACGTACTTATGCACCATTGATGGTAAAAATTTTTGATGAATTCCGAAGTAAAATTCACGGGATTATTCATTGTACAGGTGGTGCACAAACTAAAGTGTTGAATTTTGTTTCAGGTTTGCACATTGTTAAAAGCAACCTGTTTCCGGCACCGCCGCTTTTTCGACTTATTCAGGCACAGGCAGGATACGATTGGAAAGAGATGTATAAAGTATTCAATATGGGGCACCGAATGGAAATATATACTGATGAATTTACTGCCGGAGAGATTATACGCATGGCTCAATATTTCAAAATTGATGCTCAAATAATAGGGTATTGTGAATCATCAAAAGCCACATCTTTAACCATTGATTCTGAATTCGGCACTTTCCATTACTAGCTGCAATTATTTATATTAACTTTGCACCCCAAAAACTTGAGGTATGCTTGATAAATTGAAAGCTATACATGAACGCTGGCAGGAAATTGGCCACCAAATGAATTTGCCGGAAGCCATTAATGATGTGAAACGATTTATTAAACTCAACAAGGACTATAAAGAATTGTTGCCTGTTGTTGAAGCTTATAAGAAATATGAAACATTGATAAATCACATTGCTTCTGCAAAAGATGTTCTTTATAACGAAAAAGATGACGAAATGCGTTCTTTTGCCAAAGAAGAAGTAGAGTCTCTTACAAAAGAAAAAGAACAACTTGAGGAGGAAATTCGGCTAATGTTGATACCAGCAGACCCTCAGGATGGGAAAAATGCCATTGTTGAAATACGTGCAGGGACAGGAGGTGATGAAGCAAGCATTTTTGCCGGGGACTTATATCGAATGTACACACGTTTTGCTGAAATAAAAGGATGGAAATCTGAACTGGTAGATTTTACGGAAGGAACTGTTGGCGGGTATAAAGAAATCATTATTAATATTAAGGGGGAAAATGTTTACGGACAGATGAAATACGAATCCGGTGTACACCGCGTGCAAAGGGTGCCAAAAACAGAAGCTCAGGGCAGGGTTCATACTTCCGCATCTTCTGTAGTAGTTTTGCCCGAAGCGGATGAGTTTGATGTGGAAATAAAGGAGTCGGACATTAGAAAAGATACATTTTGTTCTTCGGGGCCTGGCGGGCAGTCGGTTAATACAACTTATTCTGCCGTTAGGCTTACACACGTTCCTACCGGAATTATAGTTACCTGCCAGGATCAGAAATCGCAGATAAAGAACTATGAAAAAGCTTTGTCAGTATTGCGAAGCAGGATATATGAAGCCGAATACCAGAAGTATCTTGATGAGGTTTCATCCAAGCGTAAAACCATGGTTTCCACAGGTGACCGTTCTGCTAAGATAAGAACATACAATTATCCTCAAAGCAGGGTGACAGACCATAGAATTCACCTTACACTTTATAACCTGCAATCAATTATTGATGGCAATGGCGTTCAGGAATTAATTGACGCTTTACAACTTGCAGAAAATGCGGAACGCTTGAAAGCTGCAGGTGAAGAATAAAAATATTACTTATGAATAGACAAGAATTAATTGCAAACATTAAAAGAAAAAAATCATTTCTTTGTGTAGGCCTTGACACCGAGATTAATAAAATCCCTAAATTTTTACTAAGCACAGATGACCCTGTTTTTGAGTTCAATAAAGCAATAATAAGTGCTACCATTGAGTATGCCGTTGCATACAAGCCCAACATTGCTTTTTATGAATCGCAGGGAATAAAAGGATGGAAAAGCCTTCAAAAAACCATCGATTTTCTTAAGCCATTCAAAAAAGAAGTTTTTGTGATAGCTGATGCCAAACGTGGCGATATTGGTAATACTTCGTCACAATATGCCAGAACATATTTTGATGAAGAATCTTCGGGTTTTGATTTTGATGCAGTAACCGTAGCTCCATATATGGGAGAGGATTCGGTGAAACCTTTTCTGGAATTCAATAATAAATGGGTTATTTTGCTGGCACTGACGTCAAATAAGGGCGCTGAAAATTTTCAATTCTTAAAATGTAATGATGAAAACAGCAAATACTTGTATCAGAAAGTACTTGAAATATCAAAAGAATGGGGTACTCCTGAAAATATGATGTATGTTGTTGGTGCAACACAAGCGGCTATGTTATCGGAAATCCGTAAGATAGTGCCGGAGCATTTTCTTCTGGTTCCGGGTGTTGGAGCACAGGGGGGAAGCCTTCAACAAGTTGCTGAACACGGTTTGAATAAAGATTGTGGATTGCTGGTAAATGCTTCCAGAAGTATTTTGTATGCTTCATCGGAAAGAGATTTTGGCGAAAAAGCAGCATCGGAAGCTAAGAAACTTAAAGATGAGATGGAAGCCTATCTGATAAAGTATTTATAATCTGATTTTATGAGGTACCTGTTCACCGTATTGCTTATTATACATGGTTTACTTATAAAGGCTCAGGAAGTGCAAAATCCCGATAGTGTTATTAGGGGGTTTGAAAAATATAATAAATTATGCCCCATACTCGGTGGCGATTCTGTAAGATATTGTTATGGGATGAAATGCACCGGGCCGGTAACAGACTATTACAATTCAGGGAAAATAAAACATAAAGGATATTACGACCGGGGCCAAATTGCTTCCGTATTCAACAATTACTTTGAAAATGGTAATATTGAGAGGGCTTTCCAGGCAAAGTCAGAATCCAGAGGGCTTATTACAGTTTTTTATTCCAATGGGCATGTGAAATCCAAAGGGGAATATGTGAATGGTAAAACACTTAAATGGGAAGACTTTTATGTGGACGGAACCCTTGAATACTCTGAAAAATTTAATAAAAATGCCAATTATCATTTATACACACGTTTTTATTTTCCAGACGGCAACCCTCAGATTTTATTTGAAATAATTGATGCTCGTAACCGGATATATTCTTATAAATCATATTACGTCAATGGCAATATTGAAGAACAAGGTTTTAAAATTCAGAATAAATCTTCAGGCGATTATGTGCAGGATGGCAAATGGCAGTATTATAGCGAAGATGGCAGATTGATTCTTGAAGAAGATTATATTAAGGGTATGCTAAATTCCGAAAAAGATTTCAATAAATCAAATTAAGTTATCTGCTGATAAGCAATTTTTTTGCCATACGGGCCTCAGAAGTGGAAAGGATATAGATATAAGTTCCGTTGTTAAAGTGCGATACATCCACAACAATTTGATGAATTCCTTTTAATTGGTTTATATGGTCATTGAAATAAACCCTCTTTCCATCCAGATTGATAATTTCAAGAGATGAATAATCCTGATTTGCTTCCAATTCATATTGAATCGTTAAAAAATCCTCCACGGGGTTAGGAAATGATTGAGTCAGTTTCATTCCAGAAATAAATTCCCCGCTTTCAATGCAACCTGCCGTGTTATCAATGATTGGTAAAATCATGGCATCAACATCTATTGTCCCGCTATCCCACTGAGCGCCCTGTAATGTGTACCATTTATTGTTAGAACTCCATTTTTCCCATACCAGTTCCAGATTCCCACCCTGTCCGATATTTGTACTAACAAGGGCTATTGAATCTTCTTTAATACTGCTTAAATCTATTCCAATACAATAATCATTTATAACAAGGACGGGGAATGGAAACATGATCACATATGCTTGTTGAAGATTTGAGGACGTATCGATATTGATCGTTGTATCCGATAGCGAAACAAATGGTGTTCCCGGGCATGATTGTCCGGTTGTATCATGGGTAGTTCCATCTGTTCCGTCCATATCCCATATGGTAAATTTTACCAAACCAGCAGAGTCAGCTCTTTTATATCCAAACCAAAAAATTGCTCCTTCAATATGATATTTATAAGTTACTTTAAATTGCTGACATTTACATTTATCATTCCAGCCGTTTGTCCCGAGAATATATCCTCCATTATCTGAAGGGATAAGAACATATTCCGGACTGATAACATTTGGTAAGTTTCCCGGAAGTAAAGTATCGTTGGGCGTTTTAACAGAATTAATATCCTGATTATTTGATATTATAACTGGCTCTGATGATTTTCTTTGAGAGAAGCCATAAAAACAAAAGTGTATTATTAAGGCAGTGAGTACAAGTCTGATAATTTGGATGTTAATTTTCATGATTACAAAAATACTAATTATTATGGTCTATGAGTAGTTTTATCTTACAAACTTAAGTTTCGCATCTATAGGGCTTCATTAAAGCGGTTAATAATGCCATATAATAAGTTGGAAAACGAAAAACTAATTATCTTATTGCCTTTTTTATTTGTGATAATTTTTCATACAGCCCTCTTTCTTCATGGCTAATATTTTTAGGTACGGAAATAAAAACACTAACAAAAAGGTCACCTTTTACTGAAGGTTTTTCATAATCAGGCATGCCGGCTCCTTTCAAGCGAAAAGTTTTACCATTATCGGTTTCGGGGGGTATGGTGATGTTAATATGCCCTGAGAGTGAAGGTACCTGTATTTTTCCGCCAAGTACAGCTGTGGTAATTTCAATAGGTTGTTTGCAATATAAATCATTTCCTTTTCGGGTGAATACCGGATGAGGTTTTAAATTAATTATGATATACAAATCTCCGGGCACAGCGTTTCCTTTTTCCCCTTTTCCTTTTCCTGAAATTTTCAGTTTTTGTTCATCATGAATACCCGGCTTAATTGTCAAACGAATTTTTTCATTGCCAAGGTCAATGATTTTTCTACACCCTTTATTAGCTTCTTCTAAAGTGAGGTACAATCTTGCCTGGAGGTTGGTGCCTTTTTGTGGGGGAGTTTTAAAGGAATCATTGTCTCCTCCGAAAAATATCCTGAAAAAATCCGAGAAACCGCCATGCCTGCCGAATATATCACTAAAGTTGTCGGGAAACCCATGTTTGCTGTTGCGGTAATAATTTCGTGAATAACCTTGCGAATTTCCGGGATAGTAATTTTGATATTGGCTCCAATTACTTCCTAATTCGTCATATTTTCTGCGTTTTTCAGGGTCGCTTAGAACATCATTTGCTTCAGCTATTTCTTTAAATTTCTCCTCAGCCTGTTTATTGCCTTTGTTTTTATCAGGATGATATTTTATAGCTAGTTTGTGGTAAGCTTTTTTTATTTCATCCTGTGTTGCTTTTTTGTTTACTCCCAATATTTTGTAATAATCTTTGTATTCCATAATAAATCAGGTATTCAGCGGGTGCTTATACTCAATTTTTATACCAAGTTCATAATTATGACACAAATGCATTGAATCTGTCATATTGGTTTTTTTTTCTATTTTTACGCAAAGAACTTAAGAATTGTTATGCTAAATCTTAGAGTTGAAACAGAGCCTAATTCCGGATTTTGTTTCGGTGTGAAGAATGCTATACGAAAGGCTGAAGAAGTATTATCAAGAGGAGAAGAGCTTTATTGCCTTGGAGAATTGGTGCACAACGAGAAGGAAATCATGCGTTTGCAACAAAAGGGCATGAAAATCATATCTTATGAAGAATATAGAACAATGCAGGACAAAACTGTCTTGTTTCGGGCTCACGGGGAGCCTCCTGAAAGTTATACGATCGCTTTGAAAAACAATATAAGGATAATAGATGCTTCCTGCCCAATTATTCTTAAGCTCCAGGAAAGAATTTATCAATCATGGATTAATAAGGAAAAGATTTATATTTTTGGGTTACCTAATCATCCTGAAATAATAGGATTAAATGGTAAAATTTTCAACAATGCGGTGATTTTTAAAGATTTTAAAGAGCTTGACCTTAGCAATATCCCCAATGAAATTACTTTGTATAGCCAGACTACAGGGAGTTTAAAGAAGTTTTATGAAATTATTGACAAGTTAGAAGCTGTTGGCATTAGAGTTCATGTTGTTGATTCTATTTGCCGCCAGGTTTCAAATCGTGAAAGTGAATTGCGTGAGTTTTGCCGCCGTTTTGATTGTATAATTTTTGTAGCAGGAAAGAATTCATCTAATGGCAAAAGGCTTTTTGAAATGTGTAAAGAAGAAAATGCTAAAAGTTATTTTATAAGCACTATAGAAGAAATAGATTTAACATGGTTTCGTTCTGCGGAAAGAATAGGAGTATCCGGTGCTACATCAACTCCTCTCTGGTTAATAGAAAAAGTAAGGGATTATTTACTTTCAGTTTGAATCGGTTCACCAGACTGTTCTGCTATCTCATTTTTATGATAAATATCAAGGGCTACAATGGCGGCAGTAAAAAACCAAAATGGAACTGATAATTTGTCTGTATCTAAAAAATTGTTCAATGTGCCGTGAATAAAATAAGTTACCAATCCAAGGAAATAAATCATACATAATAATTTAACCCTGGGTGATTTTGTCCGCCTGTACAAATTAATTGCTGTATAACAAATTGCAGTAATAATTCCAAAAACACTTAGCATCCCAAATACACCCGATTCCGACAATGGCCCAATGTATTCGCTGTGTGCATTCCCCTTGTCGCCTGCATTGGTACTGATAATAGTTTTCTCCCTGGTTTTTTGATAAGGAGCATACACAAACTGATAAGTACCTGGCCCCCATCCCAGAAATGGACGTTCGTTAAACATACGAAATGCAGATTGCCAGCGGTTGATACGTTCTAAATTCGATGCGTCAGAAGATATATTTGAAATGGATTGTACCTGCTCGACAAAATCAGCAGAAGCATCCTGTTTGTTTTTTTCCAGTTTCCAAAGTATGTTGTCCTGGTAGTAAAAAAATATGCTTAAAAGAATTGCTATGGAAAGAAATACCCAGCGGAATTTGATTTTTAGAAACATAAATATTGCAACAACGAGAGCTCCTAAAAGGCTTATCCATGCTGCACGGCTGAATGATAGATAAAGACCTAGTAAAAGAAATAACAATGTGATAATTGCAAAAAGTTTTGTTGTACGATTATATTGTTTGTCAAAAAGAAATCCGAAAATTACAGGCACAAACAATGAAATTGCAGCACCGTATGCTGTATGGTCATTGTAAAAAGGGTCCATGACCCAATGGGCAGCTTTTTCATCAAATGACCATAAGTACAACTGGTAACTTGAATAAATAATTACAATAACCAAAGGAATGGTGTAAGCCCAACTTATAAGCTTAATGTTGTTTATTTTTTTAAACAAAATTATTGCAATAAAATAAAAAGGCACAAGGAACCATAAGCGTGATAAAAGATATTTAAAGGATACAAGAGGTATTTCGCTGGTAATTGATGTTATAAGTATCCACAGCAGGTTAATAAGAATGGCAATACTGACAGGGTGTTTAATAATTTTAAAGTCATATTTTCTTTCAAACAGTAATTTTAAAATAAACATCAGAAATACGCCAAACAATAAGGGTTCGGTCGGTAAGGATAAGGCTATTCTGCTGTCGAAATCTTCTATGCTAACAGCCAGGGGCGTGCAAAAGGCAATGAAATACAATACCTTATCGAGTGAAAAGAAAAAAAGGAGTAATACGATAATAGCAACCGGAAGTAATAAAAACCAGTAAAATTCTTTGGCGATTAAAAAAACGTTAAGCGCAATAAAAACAGCACTAATAGCATATACCCATATTAGTTTTTTTTTGTCGGTCAAAGCAGGGAATTATTGGGGTGTTGTTTCAGATTTTTTCAGGCTGTCTATAGTAGAAAAAAGTATCAATGAGAGCAATATGGAAGAAATGGTTGTAATGCAAACTATAAGCCAGCGAACAGGATATGCTTTTTTGTCCGGTACAATGGGTTTGGTTACAATATTTGCGTAAGTAAGTTCTTTGTTCAAGTCACTGAGAGATTTATCATATTCTCTTTTTAATTCAATATATGCTTCTTGCAGGCCCCACAAACTGGCGTCAAGAAGGCGGTATTCTCCACCGAATTGTTTAAGATTGTTTAGCGTTGTGGAAATGTCGTCGTTTATTCCTCCGCGCTGGAGGTTAATTTTTTTAACATACCCCTTACTGTATTCTTCTACCTGAATATTGTAATCTAAAATGTTATAATTTGTTCGAAGGTAATTTAGCCGTGTTTCAATGCTGTCAATCTGTTTGCGTTTAAATTCAAGCTGGTCGAGATATATCTTAACAATTTCAGCCGTTTTATTCCTCTGCAGGTATTGGGCTTTCTGATTCATGAGTCTTAAAATTTCATTCACCATCTCGCATGCCTGTATGGGGCTGTTATCATATACTTCAATCAATACAGATTCGTATTCGGTTCTTTTAATAGTGATATTGTCTTCTAGTTTTTTAATTATTTTGGCGCGATAGTATTTTCCTGAAGTGTCAATTTTATATTCTTCATATAGTTTGAATTTTTTAACCACATCAAATAAAATGTCCTCAGATTTCAGCAGTTGTAACATTTGCTCAGTGGTTGTTTCTGTAGAATAGGGGGCTATATTAGAAGGATAAATCACAGCATAAGACTTATATTTTGGTTTAATAAATGTAGGTCCAGAGAAAATTGATGATAAGGCAACAGCTAAAATAAAAATAACCAGAAGATGCCATTTCCAGTTTAATACAAGTTTGATTATATATGAACTTTTAAAAAAGTTAGTCATGTTTTCGTCAAGATAATCAATAAAGGGATAATTACGGCTTTTTGGGTTAAATATTTTCTTGCTAACATCGTTTTTATCAAATTTCGGGGTACTTATTTTTTCATCGTTGATGTCAAGTGTTATGTTTATTTTTGGGTATTCGCCTGTTTGAACGCAGAAAATTTTTTTTTTGAAAAATTTTCAATAATTATCAACGTAAGTATTGATAAAAATAAAGCCGATAAAGTAGAAACAGCAACAATAAGCCATCTAACTGGCGTGGATTTTTTCTCAGCCTTGAAAGCCCTGTCCACTACAAATTTTGCAGGCAGGTCGGAGTTGGCATCCACCTTAGCTTCTTCATATTTTGCTTTGATAGCGCTAAGTTGCTTTTTTTCGAGTTCAAGTTCATCGCGAATGGAAACATAAGCGCTTCCATATTCTCCAAGGATTTTAATTCTTTCCTCAATAGCCCTTACAGCTTCTTTGTTATTTTTTGAAAGTGCAATGGCTAGTTGAGTGTTGTATGCTTCAGCTTGAGTTTCATAATCATTAATTCCCAGCTTCCTTAAAACAGTAAGTGAATCTTCAAGTTTTAGTATATCACTTTGTAATTTTTTGTATTCGGCTTCAACAATCTGGAAGGCTTTAAAAGCGCGTTCTTTTTGCATTTGATTTTTTACGGAATCAAGCTGTTCGGATATATAGTTGGCAATGTCTGCTGCCATTTGAGGGTTCTTGTCCATGACGGTGATTTCGACAGCCATGTATTCGGTTCGCTTACTTGTGATACTGCTGTTATATTCTTCGTAAAGCCTGGTCATCTTATATTTAGAATCAGGGTCAATTTCATAATGATTCATCAGGTTGAACTTCTTAATGACCCGTGCGCGAATCTCGTTTGAGCTTAAAATTTGTAAAAGTTGTTCTGTTTGGGCTTCTTCTCCGAATTCAAGAATGTCAAGAGAGCCGCCGAAATTGTCAGCTAGCAGTGCTTTGGATATTGCGTTGGTTGAGGTGGGGAATAATATTACCGTAGATTTATACTTTGGAGTAATCAGAAATGACAATGCGGCTGAAACTATTGCTGCAGTAAGTCCTATAATAATAAGGTGCTTATGCCACTTATACAGAAAGAAAAAGAAATTTGTGGTATTAAAACTAACCTGTTTATTTTCTTGCTCAGTCATTATATAAAAAACAGATTTTCAATATGAAAATGGCAACAAATTTAGTTTATTTTTTGAAAGTAAAAAATTTTAAAAAATTATATTTTTTCTTGTTTTTTTATTAATGAAACAAAAGATTTTATATTTAGCAGTTTTGTTGAGGCCGCTGTGATAAAAGAAAGTATCAGCATTGTAATAAATGATATTTTCCAGTCAGTATATCCTTTTTCGGAGATAATGTGCGACATTATATTAAAAACGAGAATCATTACAAAGAAAATACCAAGCCTGGAAAGATATGCAAAATTAAGCTTAAAGCGGAAAATTTTCACAACAAGAAATACCTGTATTGCGGCAGTGATAAACTGTGTCGTAATGCTTGCATATGCTGAGCCTGTAGCCTGTAAGTGAGGAATTAAAATGAAATTTAAAATCAGATTTAATGCCATTCCGCTGCCTGCAACAATATTTAAATATTTAAGGTTGCCATTAGCTGTTAGCAAAGTTCCAAAAACATATGTGGTTGAAATTGGAATAAAACCACTCATCAATATTCCGAATACCCAGGATGTTTCTTCCATGCGAAGCAAATAAGCCTCTGTTGTCTCAGAAGAATGCACAGGATAAAGCATTTCCATCAGTTCATGGCGATGGAAAAAAGAACCTAGCGCTACAGTTATGGAGAGAACAAACAAGAGAGTGAACGAAAGCCGTGCAAGTTTTTCGATGTCATCTTTAAACTTCAGCATGCGGGCAAACATAGGCAACAGTATTACAGAAAAAAGGTATGCAATCATATTCGCTGCATCAAGAAGCCGGTATGCCGACGCATACAATCCAGCCTGCTGTTCACCAACCTTGTCAGGCAATAAGCGTTCGATCATAACAGAGTCAATACGGTTATAGAAAGCCATAAGCAAAACGAGTATCGCAAACGGAAAACTTCGTTTAATAATTAAAATGAAGAAAGGGCGGTTCCATTTTAATTTTTTAAAATGTGCTTTTCGAATAACAATGAACATAGCAATTATAGCAGTAATAATATAAGAGCCTGTTTGAGCAAAAACAAACCATTCTATTTTAAAAGCTTGTTTTGTGACATTTCCCCAAAGCAATACTCCGCAAATGCCAATCATCAGGATGCGGTCCAGTACGGAGATTACACTGTCGGTTTTAAAAAAGTGAAGGCCGGAAATATTGGAGCGCAGGTAAAGAATAAATGAAATAAGAAATTGATTGAAACATAATATGCCCAATAATAGCATTTGGTTTTGGCTGTATCCAATTATTAGGCCTGCCGACATGGTTATTACAAAGTAAACTACGGCGAGCAGAAATTTTAAGATAACAATACTGGAGAAATGTTTATTTAGCAAATGATTGTTCTGGGCAATATTCCTGTTGTTGAAATTGGTAATGCCCATATCGAGTAAAATGTTAAACAGGAAAGTAAAGTTAAAAATTGCGAAATAAAATCCGTAATTTTCTGCGCCAACGGTATTTTGGACACTACGGTCAATACCTAATATCCAGAAAGGCTTTATCAGCAAATTCAGAAAAAGCAGAATAATGAGGTTGGTGATGAATTTGCGATTCGCTGACATGAACAGGTTAATAGGTAAATATCAAATTAAAATTAAAAGGGGTTTTCTTGTTTTATCCTCCACTTATTAAATGAAGCACAGTAACATTGTCACCATCTTTTATATATGTATTATAATACTCGGGTTGTTTTACGACTTTTCCGTTAATTTTTACAATCAGCATTTTAAAAGTAAACTTTTTAACTTTCAACAGCTCATCAACAGACAAATTTTCTACTTCAAAATGCTCTTTATTATTGTTTAATATTATATCCATATATTCATTTTGATTCGTTAAGAAGTATTTCAATAACTGTATTGGCCTGCATGTTGGCAACGATACCAACCCTTGGAGCCAGAGGTGGACTGTCTTCTGTAACTTCACTGTCACCGTCTCCGCAAACATACAGATTGCCTGTTTGTTTCATTTTTATCGCATTGCTGTTTCCCCATCCGGCCAGGCCAATACCGCAGACCAAAGGAGTTTCCGGCATTTCGTCAAGAACAGTTTCAATAATCATTTGTTTCATATCAGCACGGTCAAAAGCCTCCACTATCACATCGCAGTGTTGGAAAAATGAAGGAATATTATTATGTTCGAGTTTGATATCATGAGCTTCAACAACAATAAAAGGGTTAATGTTTTTAATATTTTCTTTTAAAGCAAATGACTTTTTCATGTCAATTTGAGAATAGAAGAAATATTGCCTGTTCAGGTTGCTTTCAACAACAATATCAAAATCACAAATTACCAGTTTTCCTATACCAACCCGGGCAAGGGCAACGGCACAGTTCGAGCCCAGTCCTCCACAGCCCGCTATTCCAACGGATTTTTTGCTTAATACCGATATAATCTGCTCGAAATTCATAAATGCCGGATGCAAAAATACTAAAATATAGCGGAAGGATATCTATCTTATTCTTCAGCGGCAATCATTCTTTTTATGTCGTTTACAGCTCCGTAAACAAGGAGAATATCATCCTGTTCAATAATTGTATCTTTCGAAGCCACTTCTTGTACAACTCTTTTTTTGCCTTTTATTCCAAGAAGGCTTAAGTGGTTTTTTATTTTAATGGTTGTCAGCACCAATACATTAAACCTTTGTGTCAGGTTCAGTTCGCTGAGTTTTTTTCCAAAATAACTTGCCGGGGCTTCAATTTCAACAACATTGTGGTCGCTGGTTACTTCGTATGCATTGATAAACCCTTTCAGGTTAATTTTTTTTGCCAGCCTGACGGCCGTTTCCTGTTCCGGGTGCATAATTTCATTTATTTCCATAGCTTCCAGCACGGTTTCATGCAAAGGAGAAATAGCACGGCTAATTATTTGTTTTACTTTCATTTGTTTCATGAGAGCTGTTGTCATTATGGAGGCCCCCACATCTTCGCCTATAGCTACCACAACCACATCCGCATCTCTGAGAGGCAAGGCGGCGACTGCATGGCTGTCGGTGCTATCCATACATATAGAATGTGTAATATCATCTTTAATAAGCTGAACCTTGTTCATATCTTTATCAACGCCAATGACTTCATGCCCCATTTGTGTAAGCCGAATGGCTAATGTATTGCCAAAATTTCCAAGCCCAATAACAATTGCTTTCATAAATGTATGATTTGGTTAATTAATTAAAATATTTTCTTCAGGATATTTATAGCTCAAATGTGTTACTTTCTTTAAAATAGCCATCATGATTGTTAGCGTTCCCATTCTGCCCAAGAACATGGTTAAAATAATGATAAATTTACTGGGCTCAGAGAGTTGCTGTGTAATGCCCAGACTGAGGCCAACAGTACTATATGCGGAAAAACACTCAAAAACAATATCGAGCAGTTTTTTATCCGGGTCGAAGCTTGAAACGAGTAATACCGAAATACCAATTACAATAAGAGATAAAAAAATGATAGCATGGGCTCTTCTCAATGAAATGTCGGATACCTTTCTGCGGTATAACTCAACCCTGTCTTTTCCCCTTGCCAGACTTATTACATTTAATATAGCTAAAGCAAAAGTGCTTGTTTTTATCCCTCCGGCTACGGATGCCGGGGAGCCCCCAATCCACATCAACAGGATAATTATTAAAATAGTAGGAGTCAGCAGTGATCCTGTGTTAAAGGTATGCAGCCCTGCCGAACGTGGTGTTACGGACGCAAAAAAAGCAGTTACAACCTTTCCCAAACCTTTATGTTCTTCGAGAGAGTAATTGTATTCCAAAAAATAAATAATTACAGTTCCGGCAATCAGCAATACGAGGGTTGTGATAAAAACAATTCGTGTATTCAGGTTTATTACCCATGCCTGATGAATAACCTCTCTGTATTTATTCCATTTAAAGACCCTGTTTAAAAAAAAATGTTTCAGGTATTTATAAAAATTAAAAAGGATGTGGAACCCAATACCACCTAATATAATCAGAAATGATGCTACTAAATGAATTGGATAATTAAACCTTATATTGATGTTGTAAAAACCATCCGTTATGGTGGTAAACCCTGCCCCGCAAAAAGCTGAAACGGAATGAAACACTGAGAAGAAAATATTTTCATTGTTATTTATGAAGTAACTGCTGTCTAAGTTGAAAAAAATGATAGCAGCACCTATACCTTCGATTAAGAAAGTAATTATTATGATTTTTTTAAATACATCAAATATCTCTGCAAAATTTTCTGAGTTGGTTATCTGTCCTAACAAAAGCTGGCTGTGAAATGTTGTCTTGCCTTTAAAAAAAAAGCTGAAAAAACTGGTAAATGTCATAATGCCTATTCCTCCCAGCTGAATCAAAATCAGAATAATAGTTTGTCCGAATAGTGTAAAATCCTTTGCTGTATCAACCACAGTCAGTCCAGTAACACAAACTGCACTTGTGGAAGTAAAAAGCGCATTCATAATGCTGATGCCGTTATGTGTAGCATTGGGCAGCAAAAGCAATAATGTCCCCAAAATGATTAATATTAGAAAACTCAGCACAAAAATCAGGGCGGGATTAAAGCGTTTATGGCTAAGTCCTATACCCAGACCGGAAATTTTCTTAAAAAAAATCAAAGAAATCATTACATACAGCCAGATGTTATTATTGACCAATTTCCAAAGCCAATAAGTATTGTTGTAATAATGAAATTTCCCTGTTGCCAGCAAAGCAACTGCAAGAATGAAAAGTGAGTCAAATATCCAAACCTCAATAGGTAATTTTTTGGGGAATAAAACGAGATATCTTAGAATTTTCAACCCGCCAATAATAATTATTGAATAAAAATAGATGTATTCAAAAACATCACGATTTTTATCGGTGCTGTAAATCCCAAACTCGTATACAATAATTAAAAAGCTAATGATACTCAGGAAAAATGAAAGCGAGCTGTTCCATTTATAAAATTTCTTTCTGAAATTAAGCAATGTATATGAGGTTTTTGCCATACCTTAATTAGATCATAACGTGATATTCTTTCTTTGAATACGTACAAATATCAATAATTTTTTATAATGTGAAGTAAAATCACTATAATATTTCTAAATTTGCAAAACGAAAAAAACCATAGAAATACGTATATGAATTTACAGGAATTTAAAAGCAAACATCCACTGTTAAAGGAATGGAATTATACCCTGAAACCAATTGAAAAGGGTTATAACATGCGTACCTTGTATGTTAATGTTGGGAACAAAGAAATTAAAGAAAAGCCTGTTACCCAACTTATGAAAGATAAATTTGTGGGAGGCAAAGGATTTGGCTTAAAGCTTTTATGGGATGCGACAAAACCCGACACAAAATGGAACGATCCTGAAAATGAAATTGTGATAAATACAGGGCCAATTTGTGGCATCACTCAATATTCCGGTGCAGGAAAATCACTTGTAGTAGGTATTTCACCACAAACCGGCATTCCTATCGATAGCAATGTCGGTGGTTATTTTGGGCCTTTTATGAAATTCTCCGGATTTGATTCTATGGAGATACAGGGCAAATCCGACAAAGAGGTGATCATATATATTGATGGCGTTAACGGAAAAGTTGAAATCTATGATGCCGGAGATCTTCCTATTGATAGCCATGTTATCGGCGAGGTGCTTCACGAGGTTTTTGCCAATGATGAAAAAGACCGTATGAATGTTTCCGTAGTTTCGGCCGGCACTGCAGCAGACCATTCGCTTATCGGATGCCTGAACTTTACTTTCTTTGATATGAAACGCAAGGTTGTACGTCTGAAACAAGCAGGAAGAGGCGGCTTAGGCACCGTATTGCGGGATAAAAAAATAAAAGCTGTGGTAGCTAAAGTCCCCGGTGTTAAAGGAAATCTGAATAATGTTGTAGACCTGGAGCCGATCATGGAACGTGGAAAACGCTTCAATAAAGAAATGCGTGAGCTCGATGATTCCCAATGCCAGATGCGAAAAATAGGAACAGCCCACCTTACCCATATCATGAACGATTACGATTTGTTCCCTACACATAATTTTAAATTCGGCAGCCACCCCGACGCCATTAAAGTACATGCCAATGTTTATAAAGAACGTTTCACGCAAAATATGCCCGACGGCTGCTGGATAGGGTGCAATATGTCCTGTGCAAAGGGTGTGGATAATTATGAATTACGCACAGGCCCATACAAAGGCTCAAAAGTAATCGTGGACGGTCCTGAATATGAAACAGCAGCTTCTTTAGGATCCTGCGCGGGAATCTTTGATCCTGATTTTACTATTGAGGCAAATTTTTATTGCGACACCTATGGCATCTGTACGATCAGTTGGGGTACCATCCTCGGCTTTGTGATGGAATGTTACGAAAACGGCATTCTGAACGAAGAACGCACCGGCGGCGTTAAACTCAACTTTGGAAATTCCGATGGCGCAATGGAAATCCTGCATCAGCTTGCACGCGGCGAAGGCTTTGGAGTGATCGCCGGACAAGGCGTTCATCAAATGAAAAAAATATTTGCCGAAAAAGGCTGGGGCGACCCAAAATTCATGCAGGACATCGGCATGGAAAACAAAGGCCTTGAATATTCACAATATGTTTCCAAAGAATCACTGGCTCAACAGGGCGGTTATGCCATGACCAACAAAGGCCCGCAACACGATGAGGCATGGCTGATATTCATGGACATGGTCAATAACCAGATCCCCACTTTTGAGAAAAAAGCCGAAGCACTCTATTACTTCCCGATGTTCCGTACCTGGTTTGGCTTGCAGGGCTTATGCAAACTGCCATGGAACGACGTGGAACCCGCCGACAACCACACACATGCTGAACCCGGTAAAGTCCCCGAACATGTCGACAACTATGTAACCATTTATAAAGCCGTGACGGGCCTTGACCTTGATAAAGATTCGTTGATCACTCAATCCGAAAAAGTATATCAATTCCAGCGAGTGTTCAATATCCGCTGCGGAAAAGGTTTGCGCCAGAATGATGCCCAGCCGTACCGCGCTGCCGGCCCAGTTACTGTTGAAGAATATGAATCACGTCAGGAACGTTATGATAAGCAGATGAAAGAAAAGATCGGTATCGACCCTGAAGGAAAATCAACGGAAGAAAAAGTGGCTATCACGCGTAAATACAGAGAAGAACAATACGAAAAACTTCTTGATGCCGTATATTTCCGCCGTGGCTGGACTCCGAACGGTGTTCCTACCATTGAAAGACTGAAATCATTAGGGATGAACCTGCCGGAGGTTATTGAAGTTGTAAAAGACAAACAGAATTAATAAACAATATTTTGTTTCAGCAAAAACCCGTACTGATGAAGTACGGGTTTTTTTAACCCTTGTAAGGAATAGTATTTCTTTATTATTTTTGTAAACAAACCTGAGCTAAATAAAAGAACATATGGCCGGTAAGCCCACAGGCAAACAAAAAACAATTCATCCCCGGCAAAAACAGGGACAGGCCATGTTACAGAAAAAATCATTTCATATTCCCCCATGGATTATTTATGCCATACTGGCTGTTACAGCAATCATGTACTCCCGTGCCTTGTTCAACGGCTTCGCCAGCCTTGATGATGACGATTACCTGTTTGATAACCCCTTTATTAAACATTTTAACTTTGAAAGTTTGAAAGAAATTTTTTCTTCATTTTACCTGGGAAATTATCATCCGCTGACTACACTGACTTATCTTTTCGAATACCATATATACGGATTGAATCCTTTGCCTTTTCATGTGTTGAATGTTTTATTGCACCTTGTCAACGTGATGCTTGTGTATAAGTTAAGCGAAAAACTCAGCGGGCAAAGGTTCACCGCACTTCTTGTTTCGGCTTTTTTTGCCCTTCATCCGATGCATGTAGAATCGGTGGCATGGATATCCGAACGCAAAGATGTTTTATACACCCTGTTCTATATCGCTTCCTTACTTGCATATTTAAAATACCTAAAACAGGCAAATAAAGGCCGGCATTACCTTATCTGTCTTTCGTTGTTTGTACTTTCTTTATTATCAAAATCAGCAGCGGTAACTCTTCCTGTACTTATGATTGCCATCGACTTTTACAAAAAAAGGAAACCTGTTTTGAAGATGTTTCTTGAAAAAATCCCTTTTCTTTTGTTGTCACTGCTTTTTGGTATTCTTGCGCTGATGTCGCAGCAGGGGGCCATGAAAGATATTTCTCATACATTTTCGTTTTTCGAAAGGATATTTATTTTTACTTATGCGGTCGCTTTTTATCTGGTAAAACTCTTTCTGCCTTTCCATATGTCGGTCATGCATTATTATCCTGAAATGCAAGCCGGAGCTTTGCCTTGGTATTATTACGCTTCGCTGCCATTGCTGCTCATTCTTGTTTGGCTGGTTGTCAGAAAAACAGGGTTCCACCGTGAAAAACTTTTTGGTACCGCCTTTTTTCTTATTGTGATATCAATCATGCTGCAGATTATACCCGTAGGAAATGCCATCGCTGCCGAACGTTATACCTATGTCGCTTACATCGGGCTGTTTTACATCATGGGCCAATGGATTGTACAAATCAGTAAAGAATCGCTGATGAAATTTGCTATGTTCATCAGCATCATACTGTTGCTGGTATTTTCAGCCCTGTCGTGGGACAGGATAAAAGTGTGGAAAAACGGCGAAGTTCTTTTTACCGATGTTATCAAAAAATACCCAAACAGTTTTCATGCTTATTGGATGCGCGGTAATTATAAAAACGACCTTGAAGATTATAAAGGAGCTTTGCAGGACTATAACAAAACCCTTGAACTGTATCCGAATTTCAGCATGTGCCTTACCAACCGGGGACATATTTTCAATGAGTTTAAAGATTATAAAGCCGCCCTTCGCGATCTTAACCTTTCAATCAAACTTGACTCTGCTGTTGCCGAAGCATACAACAACAGGGGCATGGCTCACGACGGACTAAGAGACACTGCTGCCGCCCTGAAAGACTATAACAAAGCCATACTGTTGGATTCAACCTTACAAAAAGCATATAATAACCGCGGTGTTTTGAAAGCTACGCTGGGCGATATAAAAAGCGCACTTGAAGATGTGGACATGGCAATAAGGCTTGAACCTACGGATGGAGAAGCCTATAGCAACAGGGGAAATATTAAAGCTATGAATAAAGATTATGCCGGAGCTATGGCTGATTATGATTTTGCTTTAAAAAGAAACCCTAAAGACAACATTGTTATGTTCAACCGTGGTATCACGAAATTAAATCTTGGTGATACTGTAGCTGCCTGTGCCGACTGGGAAAAAGCCCGGGATTTGGGGAATCCCTTTGCAGATGATGCAATGAAGGCATTTTGTAAATAATTAAATACGTTTTTAATAAGTTCCGTGAAGCTAAATAGTTCAAATAAAGTTGTTAATAAAGTAACTGTTTATTAATTTTGACCCGAACATATGAAAAAGTCAGGCGACATGTCAGAAATTGATATTAAAAATACGATTGTTAAATCTGCAACATTTTATTTTTCTAAATATGGATTCCATAAAACTACCATGGATGAAATAGCCAGGCATATTCATAAAGCCAAGGGGGTGCTTTATTACTATTTTAAAAGCAAAGAAGATCTTTTTAATGAAGCATTAAAAAATGAATTAAATCATGTAAAAGCTGAATTACTGCACATTCTTTCAATAAAAGAAGATCCTTTAACAATACTAAAAAAATACATTCTTACACGATTAAAACTTTTAAGCAAGGTTATCATTTATCATGAAACCATAAAGGCAGATTTCTTTGAAGAATACGCATTTGTTAAAGATGTCAGAGACGACTTTGCCCGATTTGAATATGCTCAACTTAAACAGGTAATGGAAAGGGGTAAAAAGGAAGGGTATCTTGAAATAAAAAACATGGATAGGAATGTGAATATATTGATTATGCTACTTTATAGTATTGAATTCCCATTGTTTTTGCAAAATAAATATGCAGAATATGCAGGTACCATAGAGGAACTTGCAGCCATTGTAATGAACAGCTTGAAAACACAGCAAAAAAAATAGAAAAAAATGATCCAAAACTTGTCCGGTTACAATTTTTTTTATTTCTTTGTATTGACTAATAAACATTTTTGGTCAATTAATATAAATTTAAATGGAAAAATTTATTGTTAGGTTTCTAAAACTAAAATGGCTGATTATTTCGGCTGTGTTGATAATTACTTTGCTTCTGGGCTATCAGATCAGAAACATATCCATTGATTCAGATATCTTAAATTCAATGGACAAAACCGATTCTACCGCTCAGATTTATTCTAGTGTCGGAACAGAATTTGGTGGGAATGATATCGGAATGGTTGTTCTGGAAACCAATGATATTTTTAATACAAAAGTTTTGGAACGTGTAAAACTGATTACCGACAGCATTAAACTAACCAAAGGCGTATCAACTGTTACCAGTATTACCAACATTCTCGACATAAAAAGTTCCGAATGGGGAATTGAAATAGGTCAACTGATTGACGAATATAATTTGCCTCAAACTCAAGCCGAACTGGACAGCATTAAAACATATACCTTTTCAAGAGAGATGTACAAAGGCTCTATTGTTTCTGATGATGGCACAGCTACTATTATTGCATTTACATTACTTCACGATGGAGATAAACAGCTGGTTGCAAAAGAAATAAAACGCAAAATTTCAGCAATGAATCTGCCTGAAAAGCTTTATTTCGGAGGCCTGTCTTTTATGATTAACGACATGACCGAATTAATTGTTTCTGACATTTCATTTCTTTTACCTGTTATTTTGATAATAATTTTTCTGATTTTATTTTTAAGTTTTAAATCCTTGAGTGGTGTTTTCTTTCCGTTGCTTACAGCCGGATTAAGTGTGGTCTGGACTATCGGATTGATGGCTTTGCTTGGCTTTAAAATAACGATTATATCAAGCTATATCCCAATTGTGTTATTGGCTGTAGGAACTGCTTATACCATACACGTATTAAACAGTATTAATCAAAACAAATCAAAAGACAGGAAGCAGGCATTGATTCAGGCATTGATATATACCATGATCCCTGTAATACTTGCTGCTGTTACAACCATGATTGGTTTTGTATCGTTTATTTTTGGCTCGTACCTGCAAATGATTACAGAATTTGGAATTTTTACGGCATTTGGCACTTTCATAGCTCTTATACTTTCCATATTTTTTATTCCTTCACTTATTTCAGCATTTTCATTATATGAAAAAAATGTGGAACACTCCGTTAATAGAAAGACTCCGCTTCTCAATAAAATGATATTACAACCAATATCACGTGTAATTATTAAACACCCTAAATATACAATTGCTATATGGTGTGCCATGCTTTTGGTCAGTATTGGCGGTATTTTCATGATAAAAACCAGTGTGAACATTGCAAACTATTTTGAAAAAGACAATCCCGTGAGGATTACCGAAGATTTGATGCAAAAGAAATTCGGGGGCTCATTTCCTGTGTTTGTGGTATTTGAAGGCGATATGCAGTCACCCGATGTACTCAACATGATGATTAAAACAGAACATTTCATGAAACTGAACCCCAACATTTCCATTACGCAATCCATCGCTGATCTGGTTGAGCAAATGAATGACGCAATGGGTGAAGGTAAATCCATTCCTGAGGATAGAACTAAAATAGAACAGTTATGGTTTCTTCTTGAAGGGCAGGATATCATGCCGCAGTTGGTTTCTGATGACCTGCAAAAAGGGGTCATACAATCGAAATTTGCCTCGATTGAAACGCAGGAAATAAGCTCTTTTGTTGAGCAAATGAACAAGTTTATTGAAGAGAATAAATCCGGTGCGTACAAAATTAAGTTCACCGGCGTTCCTTCAATATATTGCAAACTGAACGACAGCCTGGTTAAGAGCCAGTACAGCAGCCTTGCCATTGCCATATTGCTGGTGCTTATTATTGTTGGCTTGCTGTTAAGGTCGTTCAAAAAAGGTGTTTTTGCAACTATTCCTATAATCACTACCATATTTATCCTGCTGGGTTTTATGGGCATAACAGGTATTCCTCTCGACATTGCCACGGTTCTGGTGGGTAGTATAGCACTGGGTATCGGTATTGATTACTCTATTCATATTATTTCCGGGTTTTACGTTCATTTAAAAGTTAAGGAAAATGCAGAAGAAGCCATAAAAGCAACATTGATGATCAGCGGAAAGGCGGTAATTATTAATGCAATTTCTGTTGCGGCCGGATTCCTGGTACTTTGTTTTGCACACATGGTGCCTTTTCAGAATTTTGGCCTGCTGGTTGCTATCAGCATGTTTGGTTCCGGTATCGGAGCGCTGACCTTGTTACCGGTAATTTTGATACTTGCAGAACGGAAAAGAAAAAAACTTTAATTAAATCATAAAGAATATGAAAACAATTATTAAAAAATCATTTGTTGCCGGATTAGTCCTGGCAATTTTTGCAACACCTCTTAAAGCTCAGGATGCATCTACTATTTTGAAAAAAATGGACGGTGTAATGTTCTCTGCCAAAGATGTAACAGGAAAACAGAAAATTATTTTAATTGATAAATCCGGAAAGCAGGAAATACGTGAAGCAACCACGCAACAAAAGGGGACCAGTAAGAGAATGTTTCGATTTACTTCCCCTGCATCACAGGCAGGTATTGCAATTCTTTCGCTACCCGATGATGTGATGTATCTCTATTTGCCGGCCTACGGCAAGGAGAGAAGAATAGCTTCAAGTGCAAAAAATCAGAAATTTGCCGGAACGGATTTTTCGTATGATGATTTTGAATCCAAATCGTACTCTGCAAAATATACACCCAAGTTGCTAAAAACCGAAACAAATGTATTTGTGCTGGAACTGACTCCTCTGGCAAAAACATCAGAATACTCAAAAATTATTATCAATGTCAATAAAACAAACTTTTATCCTGAGGCCATGGACTATTACGATAAAGCCGGTACCATGATAAAAAAAGCGAAATATACCTTTAAAAAATCAGGAAAATACTGGTGTTCCACAGAAGTTGAAATGACCGATTTAAAAAAGAATCATAAAACCAAAATGCAGATGAGCGATGTGAAATATGACACGGGATTATCTGATGAAAATTTTACAGTCCGAAAGTTAATCCAATAGAAAATTGTATCGCTATGAAACCCGGAATTTTTTTCAGCAGATTCTTAGTGAGTTTGCTATTTGCAGTAGTTACCCTGTCTGTAAAATCACAAAATGTTGAAGTATTTTTTTCAGGTATCCGTTCGGAAAACGGGCAGATGATCATCAGGATATTTAAAGACGATAATAGCTTTCAGAAAGAGATACCCTGGATGGAAAAGAAATTTAAAAAGGCCAATATTGTAAATGGTATAATGTCGGTTAAATTCTCCTTAGAGCCCGGCGTCTATGGCTTTGGACTTGTGGATGACGAGAACAGCGACGGTGAAATGAATTTTACCTTCATTGGAATGCCTAAGGAAGGCTTTGGGTTCTCAAACTATTATCATTCGGGGCTTTCAAGGCCAAAATTTGATTCTTTTAAATTTACATTGATTAAAAACCAGAAAATATACATGAAAATAAGGTATATGTAAGAATCAGACTAGTAGTTAATAATGGAAATTTTAATTAATTCATTAATTAATTCAATAAATTGAAAATCATGGGCAAGATTAAGTTTTATTCAGTAATAATATTTTCTTTATTGTCAGTAATGGCAAAAGCACAGGATAGCATAAGTTTTATTGAGCCAAGTTCTGATGATAAGAAATTAAAATTATCCGGTGAATTGTTAGTTGATGAACGATTTTTACTGAAAGATAAGACCCCCTGGGCATGGAATGAAGACAGATTGTCCTTATCTCTTGATAAAAAAATACTTAACAGTTCAAAGTTTCATGCGGAAGCCTGGGTTCGTTATATCGGTTTGCCCAGTTTTGTCAGCACGTACGACTTATACAATGCAGGGATTATTAATCCTGTAAATCTTTCGTTGAGAGAGGCATATTTTGAAGTTACCGGATTTCTTTCAAAAAAAATTGATTTGAAAATCGGCAGGCAGCGCATAGTATGGGGCACCGCCGACAAACTTAATCCTACCGACAACCTTAATCCCTACGACCTTGAAGACATCTTTGATTTCGGACGGCACAGGGGATCTGATGCCATCAACATCAATTACTATTTTTATAAAGACTTTTCTTTGCAGGGAATATATATGCCGTTTTTTCAACCGGCCAACCTGCCAGTAGGGATGTTTTCGGGTATTTTAAGTGGAGGCATGGAGTTACCACAAGGTTTAACATTACTACAGTTTTCTGACACTTTGCTGACTCCAAAATACAATTTGGGAGAAAGTTCTTCTGCTGGTTTAAAGCTTAAAGGAAATTTAAGCGTTTTGGATTTCTCTGTAAGTTACCTTTGGGGCCACATAGGATTGCCTGTAATAACAAGAAATACAATAACAGCTGTTGATACCCTTGGAGGAATAAATGTCAGGACGCAACTGTCATACCCCCGGGTTCATATTTTTGGCGCTGACATCGCAACAAGTGTTGTGGGTATTGGGTTATGGGCAGAAGCCGCCCTTTTCCTTCCCGAGAAAGATGTAATTATGACCACCGACCTTTCTGCGTTATACCCATTATCGCCTGTACCGGTAACTCAGGATTCAATGCTATTAGACAAAACAAAGCCCTATTGTAAGTTTATTGTGGGGCTTGATTATATGTTCCGGGAAGGTTCCTACCTGAATTTTCAGTATCTGCATGGTTTCATGCATGAGATGGGAGGTAAAAACCTGAATGATTATTTCTTTTTAGGGTATGAAAAAAAGTTTTTCAGGGATAAACTGAAAATAGCTCCGGTTGGCGGAGCATTTATTATAAATGATTGGAAAGACATTAAACATAATTATGCTTTTGCTTACATGCCGCAGATTTCATACAAACCGGTTGATGATGCAGAGATAATTATTGCTGCATCCCTATGCGGCGGTGAAGGTAAAAATATGTTTGCCAACCTTAAGGACTTTAATATGTTCATGTTTAAGGTCAAATATAGTTTTTGATTCTGTAATCGGTAATTATACTATAAGAAAACTATGTATCAAGTGAAATTAATGCATCCTCTCTCTTTTGAGCAAGTAAGAGAGCAGAACATGATAAAATCCTTCCTTGATATCGGCTTCCACCATGTCAATATGGTATTGACTGCAACGTAATTTTAAATCGTTACGAAACTTGTTTATGGCATCAATATATTTCGTTTTAATTTCTACAGGATTAAGTTTAATCTCGTCTTTGCTTTCCATATCAACAAATTTATATGGACGATTTTCAAAATTGAAATCCAATTCCTTGTTTTTATCGGTAACATGAAAAAGAATTATCTCATGTTTGTTATGTTTTAGGTGTTGGAGAGCAGCAAACAAATCATATGTGTGTGCATTGCTTTCCATCATGTCGCTGAAAATTACTACCAGGGAACGTTTATGTATCAATTCGGCTATCTGGTGCAGTGCTTCGGCAGCAAATGTTTTCTTTAGACTACTTTCAGTATAATTGTGAATAAGGTTTTCAAGAGTGTTATAAACTATCTTCTGATGCACACTGCTCAATCGTGCTGTAGTGTGTTTTTCAATAGAATCAGAAAAAATACTTATACCAATTGCATCGCGTTGCTGGCGAAGTAAATACACCAATGATGCAGCTGCATACACTGAAAAAATGATTTTATTGGGGTTGCTCACATTGACATCATTCACAACAGGATAATACATGGATGAGGAGTTATCAATGATGATTTGGCAGCGCAGGTTGGTTTCTTCTTCAAAGCGTTTAACAAAAAGTTTATCCGAACGCCCATAAAGTTTCCAGTCGATATGTTTTATTGATTCCCCCTGATTGTAAGGGCGGTGTTCGGAAAACTCAACCGAAAATCCATGGAACGGACTTTTGTGAAGCCCTGTGATAAATCCTTCTACAACCTGTCTGGCAACAAATTCAAGATTGCCAAATGCCTGTATCAGTTTCTGATCTATGGGCTGAGGCATGATTTATTTGTAAATAATAATGCGATGAATGTTACAGTAAGCTGTTCAGTTTATTTACCAGATTGGCTTTTGCGGTTGCCCCAACTACCTTATCAACCATTTCTCCATTTTTGAAAAACATAATGGTTGGTATATTACGTATTCCTAGTTTTGCTGTTACATCAGGGTTTTCATCTACATTCACTTTCCCAATAACTGCTTTTCCATCAAATTCGGCATACATTTCTTCCACAATAGGGGTGAGCATTCGGCAGGGGCCACACCACTCGGCCCAGAAATCGAGCATTACAACTTTATCTGATTTCATTACCATTTCTTCGTAATTGCTGTCATTAATTTCATGTGCCATATTTAATTTTTTATACGTTTTTACAAAAATAAAGAAAGATTAATCATGTAACACAAATGGTAAATAAAAAATTTCATTCAGAAAAAAAATACTTATAACCAGGCGTCACGGTATTACAAAAATTATTCAACAAAAATGTATTGCACTGAAATACAGCAGTATCTTAAAACGGTTTTAAAAAGTTGCTGTAAAATTATATGTTCCAGGCATTGGAGTAGTTGATCCTGCAGGTACTACCGAAATATTTCCGGAGCCTGAAGCCGTAGAGCCGCTTGTTGTGTGTGTTCCTGAGGTAATGGTTACATTTTCAGTATCACTGTCGAATGTAAGTATGAAGTTTGAATT
>JALOBU010000012.1 GCA_023228145.1 Bacteroidales bacterium
GAGGTCTGATACTCAGCATAAGCCTAAAAGCTTAATTGTCGAATTAGTTCACCTCTCTTTCTCTGGTTCTTCAGTAATAATTACAATAAAATTAAGTAAATTAAAAATCATTTTGCAAAACTAATGGCATAGTCGAAATCTGAACCGTCCATATTTTGTAAATTTTTGAAACAGTAATTTTTCAAATTTAATAATACAATGGGTTAATTTAATAAAACCAAAAAAATATCAGCTATAAACTTATGACAAAGTAAAACATAGTTCCATCATGAACAAAAAGGCCGGGAAGATACTTAAAAAATCATACGAACTGCCAAATAATGTTAGGGAAGCCATACCTTTTCCTACGGTACAGGTGCAAACCATCACATACCAGCATGCTCCATATATACGTGACTGCATTGAGGGTGTGCTGATCCAAAAAACAAACTTCCCTTTTGAATACCTTATTGGCGAAGACTGCAGCACAGACGGAACCCGTGAAATAGTTTTTGAATACGCAAAAAAATACCCTGACAAAATAAGAGTAATAACAGCTGATGAAAATGTTGGGATGATGGGAAATATAAGAAGGTGCAGGATGGCTTCACGGGGCAAATATGTTGCTTTGTGCGAAGGTGATGATTACTGGACCGACCCGTACAAGTTGCAGAAGCAAGTTGATTTTATGGAACAAAATCCCGATGTGGTTATCACATATCATGATGCTTCGAGAGTAGATAATAATAAGAATATAATTGAAGAATCTTTGCTGCCTGAAAACCGGAAAAGGGACTTCAGCAAAGAAGAGCTTAAAACGGGAATATGGATTATGACAAATACCATGTGTTTCCGAAATGTCGTAGAACAGTATCCAGAGAATTATTATAAAGTAATTAACGGCGATACTTTTATAACTTCTTTGCTGGGTAATTTTGGAAGGGGAGCATACATCCCGGATATTAAACCCAGTTTTTACAGAATCAACGACTCTGGAATATGGTCCATGAAAACTGATGTCGAACGGAAAATCAGAGCGCTGGCAACCCCATTGGAACTTATGAAATTCTATGACAATCAGAATGATAAGGAGTTTTATGAATACTTCAGGAACAAGTCCCGTCAAGCCATATTATCTTTACTGGAAAATAAGCTATCCAAAAAACAAAAAAAGCATATTATAAAAAAGATATTTTTCCATGTGAGTGATTTGGGATACAGAAATTCATTCTATTATATAAAAAAAACAATAACAATAAATAAATGTGCGGAATAGCCGGAATATGTTTCACCGACAGGCCCCCTACTAAAGAGGAAATAAATAAGATGACTGATGCCATTGCTCACAGAGGTCCCGATGGCTCAGGAAGACATATTCAGGAAAATGTGGCTATCGGGCACAGACGATTGTCAATCATTGACCTGCAGACCGGTGACCAGCCCATGTGTAATGAAGACAGATCAATATGGATAACTTTTAACGGTGAAATTTATAATTTTAAAAAATTAAGGGAAGAACTGAAGAGATTAGGACATGTTTTTAGAACAAATTCCGATACAGAATGTGTTATTCATGGATATGAGGAATGGAAGGAAGGTTTATTAAGCCGTTTAAGAGGAATGTTTGCTTTTTGTATTGTGGATTATAATGCACATATGATGTTTCTGGCCCGTGACCATTTCGGGATAAAGCCGCTGGTTTACAGAAAAGAAAAAGATTCTTTTACTTTTGCTTCTGAAATTAATGCTTTGCGACAGGTTGAAACGGAAAAACCGCATGGAAGTACCGAAGGGCTGATAGGCTATTTAAGGTTTGGATATGTCCCAGCACCCCTGACTATTTATGAAAACATCCGGAAACTTCCCCCCGCGCATTATCTGAAATACGACCTGAAGAAAAATGAGCTGACAGAGAAAAAATACTGGGCTCCTGAATTTATGCCGCAAAAGTTAAACAGCAGGGACTGGGTTGAATATGCAAGCTCGGTTATTGAAGACTCAGTAAAATATCATTTGATTTCCGATGTACCTGTCGGAATTTTTTTATCTGGTGGAATTGATTCTACGCTGATTGCCCTGAAAGCAGCAAAAATTGCTGGCAATGAAATTGAAGCATTCACCATAGGGTTCAGTGAATCAGCTTTTAATGAACTGACGTATGCACAGGAGGCAGCAAAAAAAATCGGGATAAAACTGAATTATGATATCGTTGAAAAAACAGATATTGAAATTGTTCCTCATTTGATAACCGGACATTATGGCGAACCTATGGCCGACAGCTCTATTTTACCTACATGGTATGTGTCAAAAATCGCAAGAGAAAAATTAAAAGTTGTGCTCACAGGTGATGGAGGCGATGAGTTGTTTGCGGGGTATCCGAAATATCTCAGGTATGTCAATGAAAATGTTCGTAATGTGATCGGGAGAAAGATTATAATGAATCAATTTTCAACCATCCCAAGATATTTGTTCGGTACACTGAAAAAATACCTGAAAAACAGCGGCGTAGTGAATGATGTTGGTTTCTGGACTGATATTGCAGCCAAATATGATGAGAACATTAAGGATATCATGCCGGAAAAGTATCATCCGGGAATTAATAAAAAAATACCGGTGTTTCAAAATGCCCACTTCTATTATAAACACTGTGACAAAATGTCTTATGTTCAGGCAATGGATATATTATCGGCCTTTCATGGAAACATTCTTTCAAAAGTTGATATATCCACCATGGCCAACAGTCTTGAATCGCGCCCGCCATTAATTGATATTGAAGTTGCCCGGGTGGCTTTTTCATTACCCTATCAGATGAAAGTCAATAAAATTAACCATATACCCGAAGGTAAATATGTATTGAAAAAAATATTGACGGAACGTTTTCCCGATGATTTTGTATACAGAAAAAAACAGGGATTTGTCATGCCTAAAGACCAATGGTTAGAAAATGAGCGTATAAACAGGTTGTATAAAAATTATATTTTTGACCATAAAGCGGGTATGTCGAGGTTTTTTGAAATGGATAAGCTGGAAAAACTGTTTTCAAGGCCTGAGAATCATGCCGATAAGGATATAATCTGGCATTTATTTGTGCTGGCTGCCTGGTTAAGTAAAAACTCAGACATCGAATTTGGATAAAATGAATTTTCTGTCTTTTATAATTCCCATAAAAAACCGTGCTGATTTATTTGAACAGGCCATCAGCTCGCTGCTCACGCAATCTGATTCAGAATGGGAAGCCATTGTGGTTGACGACCAGTCGGAAAGCAATGAGTTTGAAAGAATTCAGCAGATATGCATGGCGGATAGCCGCATAAAGCTCATACACAGGGAAGGTACCCGGGGCGGAGCGCCAGTATGCCGCAACCTCGGCGTGCATTATGCTACGTCTGATTATATTGTGTTCCTGGATTCGGACGATATGGTGGATAAAAATTTTATTTCCAAAAGAAAAGAAATAATAGAGCGTTTTTTTGATAATGACGCCTGGATATTTCCGGTTCAGGTGTTTTACAACACTCCCGGCGACAGCAAATTACTCTGGAATGTCTTTAATGAAAATAACGACCTGGATAGGTTTTTGAATGCTGACCCGCCATGGCACACTTCCTCGCCGGTATGGAAGAAAAATTCCTTCCTGAATACTGGCGGTTTTGATGAGGAATTGCTTTGCTGGCAGGATTGGGAAATTCACCTGAGGGCTTTGATTTTGGGGATTAAATATGAAAAAATTAAACAAAAGCCTGATATTTTTTACAGGATGCATTTAGGTGACGCCATCCGAAAAAAAAACACATCTTACGAGTCATTGCTTAGCCGGTTCGAGGCAGTACAAAAATGCTATCATCTGATAAAAACCAAACAGGCACTCAGCAAAAAAAGAAAATACTATTTTGCAAAATTGCTCATGAACATTTTAATATTTTTACTTAAAATAAAACCTCATGAGAAGGCTGTAATCATTGATTTCATTAAAAAAGAAAAAATCCTGCCGGGTTTTGAACTGAAAATATGGATGTTTAGAATTAATCATAACTTTAAAATCTCAAATATAATTATTGACAAAATCATTTATTGGAAATATAGCAATCATTTTTTAGACACCAAAACGGATTATCTGAATACGGAAATTAAAGAGTAATAGTTGAGATTCAGTAATTAAATATTTGATTTGAAATAATGAAAACATACCAAAATATTCAAATTCCTTATCCTGAAAATATTTCTGCAGAAGAAAAGCGTTTGTTCGAACCTTATGTTAGAGCAAAAGTTCGTATTCCCAGAATTAAAAATTTAAAGAACGTTTTTGTGACACATCAAGGACTGGTTTTAAAAAACGGGCTGCTGGTTGGCGGTTGTGCTTTTAATTTAAGAGGGAATTTGGACAATACTTTTTATTATCAATTTTGGAAAGACACCCTTGAAAAATACCTCGTTTGCCGCTGGGGAAAAAGTTTACCGTCAGTTCATCTGAAAGGGCCACAACAGTATTTACTGATACATTCAAAGTGGTTTAACTATGCTTTCTGGATTAATGCATTTTTGCCCCGCCTTCTGATGGCAGAACAATCCGGTTATTTAAAAAACACTAAGCTTATTGTCCCCGAAAACTGGAAAAATATACCTTACGTTTGGGATAGTTTGAAAGCATTTGATGTTGATTTTGAGGTTATTCCATCAGATCATCATATTTTTGTTGACCGTTTGATAATGCCGGAAACAAGACAGTGGACGGCTTCTTTTTATCCGCCCTTAATAAAAGATATATCTGCCCGCTTGATTCAGGAAGCACAAACTCGAATTAGAAACAAAACATTTCCAAAGAAAATTTATTTAACTAGGGCTAAAAGGAAAATACGTACTGTTGAAAATGAAGAAGAACTTATTTGTGGCTTGGGAAAATATGGCTTTGAGCCCGTTATATTTGAAGACTTATCCATATGGGAACAGATTGCCATGATGAATAATGCGGATTTTTTTATCTCGATACATGGGGCAGGATTTTCGAATATAATGTTTATGAAAAATAATGCGTCAGTAATAGAACTAATCAATAAAAAATATGCATCTTTGGAATACACTTTCCCCTTTTGGAAATTATCTGATGCTGTTATGCTAAAATATTATCCTTTTTTTTGTGAGCCAGTTTTGAATGAGAGTCAATTATTAAGTATTGGTTCTTCAACAAAACAAAACAATGATGAAAAAAAATTTTTAGTAAATTCTAATGTGAAGGTTGATATTGAAAAAATTTTAACTCTATTAAAAAACTTATTATAAGATGCCCATCAAATCACAAAGAAGTTTTAAATTGTAAATATCATGCCCTTTTTCTCCATAATAATCCCCACATACAACAGTGCACACATGTTACCCAAAGCCATTGAAAGTGTTTTGGCACAAACAGACCAAACTGACATTATTAGATCAGCTAAAAATAAGAATAGATATTAACTGATGAAAATAATTCTGGGAATTTCTGCTTTTTATCATGATGCTGCTGCCGCATTAATAGTTGGTGACGAGATTGTTGCTGCCGCACAGGAAGAAAGATTCACGCGCATAAAACACACTAGTGAATTCCCTGTAAACGCCGTAAAATATTGTTTGGAATATGCCGGGTTTAGCATTGATGAGCTAGATGCGGTTGTGTTTTATGACAAACCCTTGCTCAAATTTGAAAGACTACTTGAAACCTATTATGCTTTTGCACCTTTGGGTGTCAGGCAATTTGTTACGTCAATCCCGGTCTGGATTAAAGAAAAACTTTTTTTAAAAAAATTAATATTTGAAGGGCTGTCTGAGGTTGGAAATTTTCAAAAAAAGAAATTACGCCTTCTATTTCCCGAACATCATTTATCTCATGCGGCAAGTGCATATTATCCCTCTCCTTTTAAAGAAGCAGCCATTTTAACTGTTGACGGTGTCGGAGAATGGGCTACCGCGACAATATGCTACGGAAAAGATACAGAGATTAAAATCTTAAAAGAAATGAAGTTTCCGCACTCGGTGGGCTTACTGTATTCCGCTTTTACGTATTATCTCGGATTCCGGGTTAATTCGGGAGAATACAAATTAATGGGGCTGGCCCCCTATGGAAATCCCCGTGCTGAAGAAACCATGCGGTTTATTTCCCTTATAAAAGACAAATTAGTTTCCATAAAAGATGATGGCTCTATATGGCTCAACCAGCAATATTTCAAATATGCCATTGGTTTGAAAATGATACATGAACGTAAATGGGAAAAGCTTTTTGGATTTCCGGCCGTAAAACCCGACAGCAAAATTGAACAGCGGCATTGTAACCTTGCTTATGCCATTCAATATGTTACAGAGGAAATTGTAATAAAAATGGCGAGAGAAGCAAAGAGAATCACCGGTTCGGATTATTTGTGCTTATCCGGCGGCGTTGCTTTGAATTGTGTTGCCAATGGAAAGCTGATTAAAGAAGGTATCTTTAAGGACATTTTTATCCAGCCTGCCGCTGGTGACGCGGGTGGGGCATTAGGAGCTGCACAGGCGGTTAATTATATGTATTTTGAACAGGAACGCAAAGTTGATATAAACACTGACTCCATGAAAGGAGCATACCTCGGCCCTGATTTCTCTGATAAAGAATGTATAATAGCCTTCAAAAAGCACAAGGCTGTATTTAATTTCACTGAATCTTTTAGCGCTTTATGCTCAGATGTTGCAGACCTGATTGATAAGGGCAATGTAGTGGGCTGGTTTCAGGGCAGGATGGAATTTGGCCCGAGAGCCTTGGGTAATCGAAGCATTTTAGGCGATGCAAGAAATGTGGAAATGCAGAAAAAATTAAACCTTAAGATAAAATACAGAGAGGGGTTCAGGCCATTTGCTCCTTCAGTTTTAATTGAAAATTCACAGGAGTTTTTTGATTTACCCGTTGCTTCTCCTTATATGTTGTTAATTGCGGATGTAAAAGAAGAAAGGCGGAAAAAATTACCTGAAAACTACCATGAATTAGATTTATGGGAAAAACTTTATTATGTAAGGAGTGATGTACAATCAATTACCCATCTGGATTTTTCCGCACGTATTCAAACTGTGCACAAAGAAACCAATCCAAAATACTGGCAGCTTATCAACACATTTAAAGAAAAAACCGGTTATGGCATTGTGGTTAATACCAGTTTTAATGTGAGGGGCGAACCCATTATTTGTACACCTGAAGATGCCTATAAATGTTTTATGCGCACAGAAATGGATTATCTGGTAGTCAATAATTTTATTTTGAAGAAAACAGACCAGCCTGATTGGGAAAACAGGGAAAAGTGGATGGGAAAATTTAAATTGGATTAAAAGAAACTATGTTGAGTTTTATAAAAAAATAAAAAAAACTACTACTGAATATGGACTTTTTAAAAGATTTATGGCTCTTTATGAAAGAGCGAAAAAAATATTGGTTAGCGCCAATTATAATAATTTTACTTATTTTGGGTGTGCTGATAGTATTTGGAGGCGGCAGTACTGTTGCCCCATTTATCTATACGCTTTTTTAATAAAGAACGGGGAGTTTTATGAAAAAAGAGAATTCAAAAACTACAATGTTGGTTATTTCTATGGGTTTTTTAGTGCTTTACTTTATTTTTTCCTGGAAGTGGGCAATTATTACATCCCTCGTCATCGGGTTAATTGGAATATTCTCCAATACCTTGAGCCGGTGGATAGATTGGTTCTGGATGAAGTTGGCTCAGATATTAAATGCCGTTATCCCGAAAATTTTGCTGGGTATCGTTTTTTTCCTGTTTTTATTACCCATATCTTTATTATCAAAACTTTTCACCAAGGACCCACTAATGTTATCTATTAAATACAAAAGCTATTTTATAGATATTGATGAAAAAAAAGATAAAAAATACTTTGAAAAGCCTTGGTAGAAAAATTATTTAAAAGTTTAAATTTTGAATAATACCCCTTACAAAATACTTAATTGCTTAGGTAAAAATTAATTAGAATTGATATAAAGCCTTTTGTGCTTTTAAATTTCCAAACAAAATATTAAAAAATAAGTTAAGTAATTTTCATCTATGCCTGACAATATTCCGAACCCCTTTTTCACCATAATAATTCCCACCTACAACCGCGCACATATGCTGTCCAAAGCCATTGAAAGTGTTTTGGCGCAAACATTTCACGACTGGGAACTGATAATAGTGGACGATGGCTCCACAGACAATACTAAAGATGTAGTTACTGCATACACGGATAGCAGGATAAAATACATCTATCAGGAAAATGCCGAGCGCAGCGCAGCCCGTAATAAGGGTATTGAAAATGCCAAAGGAGAATATATAAGCTTCTTAGATAGTGATGATTATTATTTAGACAATAGACTTGATGGTTTAAAAAATTTTATTGTTATTAATAAGTCACCAAAATCATTGATGTTTACTGAAAAAAAAGTATTATTAAACAATATTGAAACAATCAGCCAAATAGGTGATGGTGTTTTTAAAAGAGAAAACAATTTTAATATTGCTATGGATTTGATAATTCACAGTCAACAGGTATGTGTAGAGTCTTCAATTTTAAAAAATAATAGATTTAATACAGAACTTAAGGTCGGTGAAGATTTGGAATTATGGTTAAGAATACTTAAAGATTTCTCTTTAATGTTTATACCCGGACAACCGACGGTAGTTATTGTTGAACACGAAGACAGAACTGTGGCAAAATCAAACTATTTGAGATTTTTTGAACAAAAAAAATCTGTTGATGTTATTTTTAAAAAAAACCAAACTGCAAGAAAATTAATTTCAAATAGAAAAAAGAATTCTTTATACAGTTATGTTTTTTTTGGCATGTCAAAATATTATATGTCTGTTAACCAAAGAACAAAAGCATTGCAATACATTTTAAAATCTGTTTTTAAAAATTTATTTTGCGACAAACAAAAACACAAAATCTATATATTTGTTAACTTATTTAAGTTTTGGCTAAGTACTAGTGTTTTACTAAATCGTATTGAATATGGAAATAATGAAAGGATTTAGAAACCTTGCATCTTTAATATACAGATGTTTTGTTCCACTTGATAAGGTTAAGATGTATAGAAAAATGGGAGTTAAGATTGGAGATGGTTGTATTTTTCGTGGAACCTCAATGCTTGATTATTCACATTATTGGCTGATAGAAATAGGGTGTAATGTCCGTTTAGCAACCGGTGTGCATATAATGGCACATGACGGAACCATGGCGTTTAAGAATGGTTATGGCAAAATTGCTAAGGTAATAATCGAAGATAATGTATCTATTGGTGTTAACTCTATAATATTACCGGGCATTAAAATTGGAAAAAACACTATTATTGGTGCCGGAAGCATTGTAACCAAAAATATACCTGAAAACTCCATAGCGACTGGAAATCCAGCTAGGGTTATTGGAAGATATGATGAGTTTATTAATAAACACAGAGAAAACCTTAAGACTAAGCCCGTTTTTTCTGATGAATATAAGTTACAAAATGTTAAAAATAACAGAGAAAAAATGCAAAAAATGAAAGACATACTTGGAGATGATATTGGGTATATATAGCTAATGCAAGCTTCACTTAAACCCTATAATGCAAACATATCCTGATAAGAAAAGTATTCAAATTATAGATGTGATCGTGCTGAAATTCAAGTAATTTCTGGTTTATATTTAAAAAGTCAAAACTTATTGAGTAAATAATGTTAGAATGTCAGAGATTTGCTGAATATATATTACCTGAAAAAAATAAAAACCTTCACAAAAATGAATGAATTAATGTTTATAAATGATAGGGTAACTGTTTACAAGTCTTTTACGGCGGGTAGTCACCTCGTCAATGTTTAATAGTAGTCATAGAATTGAAATTTCAACACCGGAAAAACTTCTAACCCGCTTCTTTGTTGAGCGAATTAATATAATTTTGTTCAAACAAATGAACATATTAACTTGAGTTCGGGTTAAGAACATATTATCTTAATCCGTTAGGATTTAAATCTCACAGAAATATTTAAATCAGTAATGGGAAATTGTAAGATGATCCTATACTATTAAATCGCTGACTGGGGTAGGCGGGGAAGAAACAGACATAAATTAACATAGTTAAGTAAAATTTACTAAATAAAACATTGTTTTTTTGGTAAAAATTACTAAATTTGCAAAATGAAAGAAATAATCAAAAACATAATACTTGAAAGCCAAAATACCGAACTTCCGGTAATAATGGAGCGCAACATACAAATACTCGCAAATCAAAATATTATAATCAGCCTGATAGGCGCCAGGCGAAGTGGAAAAACTTTTATTCTTTACCAAACTATAAAGAAATTATTAGAAAGCGGAGTTTCAAACAAAAATATATTATTAATAAATTTTGAAGATGAACGATTAAATATTAAATCAGAAAATTTAGATTTTATAATACAAGCTTACCAGGAATTATATCCTGAAATAAAAATTAAAGACACCTATCTTTTCTTTGATGAAATCCAAAACATCAGCGGGTGGGAAAAGTTTATAAGGAGAATTTTTGATACAAAAACACGTAATATTTACCTGACAGGTTCAAATTCAAAACTTCTAAGCAGTGAGATTGCAACAGAACTTCGCGGACGCACTATCACATATACGGTTTTTCCTCTGAATTTTAAAGAATTTTTGAAGTTTAATAATACTCAACCCCTTTTGTATCCTCAAAAAAACAAAAGTAAGATTATTAATTTGGCAAATAAATATTTAACTGAAGGTTCATTTCCTGAATCCCTGAATTTTGATGGAATTATAAAAAACAAACTTTTACAACAGTATTTTAATGTAATGATTTTTAGAGATATCGTTGAAAGGTATCATGTTAGTAATATTGAAACATTAAAGTTTTTTGTTAAAAAAATATTTGCAAACGTAACCAAACCTCTATCAATAAACAAAATTTATCATGAGCTCAGGTCATTGGGGTATTCCATTAGCAATAAATATTTATACGAGTTTTTAGATTATTGTAATTCTGTTTTTTTAATTCAAAACATTAATAAATTCAATTATTCCGAAATAAAGCAGGAAAAAAGTGACAAAAAAACATATGTGATTGATAATGGATTAATCAGGGCCATTGAGTTTTCGGTTTCGCAAAACATGGGAAAACTATTTGAGAATATGGTGGCCATGGAATTCATAAAGAACAACAAGAATATTTTCTATTTTAAAAATAATTTTGAATGTGATTTTATTGTAGAAGATAATCATATCTATTTACCTGTTCAGGCTTCTTTTACATTTGCAGACAATGAAACAAAAAACCGTGAGATCAGAGCTTTAATTGAAGCCTGTAACTATATTAATTCGAATAATGGAACAATAATAACATTTGATACAGAAGAAAATTTAGTTTATGACGGGATTAAAGTTGCTATTGTGCCTTTTTATAAGTATTTTTTATAATGAGATGAAAATCCTTCACATCATACCTTCATTGCGTAAAGGGGGGGCCGAACGGCTCGCTCTGGATATGTGTAACGGACTGGCGGAGGTTTCGGGAATAGTTGTTAAACTGATCTGTTTTTCAGACAGCAATGACTATCAAGACCTTTCGGCTCATCAACAGGTCGAAGTTATTCCGTCGGGTATCAGTTTGTCATTGTACAAAAAAAACAAATTCAGAATTCAGGAACTACAAGGTGAAATTGAGAAATATGCCCCTGATGTTATTCACACCCATTTGTTTGAAGCGGAAATTATCAGTCGTTGTGTTCATTATCCCCGTGCTGTATGGTTTTCGCATTGCCATGACAACATGGTGCAATTTGAGAGTTTTTCATGGAAAACCTTGTTTAGCAAAAAAAGGCTGACCAATTTCTATGAAAAAAAATTCTTACTGAACCGTTATAAAGCCAACGGAGGAACACATTTTATTGCGATCTCTGAGGATGCCAGAAAATATTTTGAAAAAACAGCCCCTGAATATCCGCTTACCTTATTGAACAATGCTGTAGATTATAAAAAATTTTACAGAAAAAAAGAGATAACAGATGGCGGCGGTAGTTTAAGACTGCTTAATATCGGTTCTTTTGTATCCAAAAAAAATCAGGCCTTTCTGCTGGATGTTTGCCGTGTGCTTGTGCAAAAAAAAATCGATTTTGAGCTTCATCTTCTTGGGGATGGGGAAAATCGCAAAGCTCTGGAAGAAAAAGCAAAAACCATGAGACTGGAAGGTCGGATTTTTTTTCATGGCAATGTGGATAATGTCGAGGAATTTCTGTGGAATTCGGATATATACCTGCACAGCGCCACATACGAACCGTTCGGATTGGTATTACTTGAAGCCATGGCAGCAGGGCTGCCGGTGGTTACTCTTGATGGCCGTGGCAACCGCGATGTGATGGAACAGGGGAAAAACGGGTATATGCTTTTTGAACCAAATGCAGAGGCGTTTGCCGAAAAAATTACAGAACTATGGAGGGATAAAGAGAAATACCGTGAAATTTCAAGATATGCGCAGATGCATGCTCAAAAATTTGATATAAAACAATATGTGACACGCTTGCTGGAAATTTACCGAAAAGATGATGGAAATAGTGGAAAAAAAACGCATGAGCGAAAAAAATAGTTGGAAAACAATATGGAAAAAATCAGAAAACATTCGGAAAAATAATGAAAAAGCCCTTATTAATACTCCTTACCGATGCCTATCCTGTCATCCTCTACGAACTTTTTATCGAAGATGAAATCAGAGTAATTGCCCCACATTTTGATAAAATCATCTTTATGACCGAAAACCAGAAGGAGTCAGAAATTCAACCGTATATCCCGGCAAATTCCGTTACGTGTAAATACGACACCAGCCCCACATTACTTAATAAGTTTCAGGCGCTGAAATACCTGTGTTACGGTTTTTTTTATAAGGAATTGTTGTTTGCTTTAAAGAAGCTTCATAAAAAACAGTTTAAAACTGTTTTGAAGATCATGTTTATGGAACTGGCCAGAGCGCAAAGAACAATTGGAGAATTAAAGCATCTTTTACAGGAAAATAAAGGGCTGTACACACAAATTTATTTATATTCGTACTGGCACAACCACAAGGCGCTTGCCCTGGCCCTGCTCAGGAAAAAAGACAAAGAAAAAATCTGTTTTGCCCGTGCACACGGCTGGGATGTCTTTGCCGGCCGGCACGCGATACCCTACCTGCCTTTCAAGACCTTTATACTGAAAAATCTCGATTGCACCTATTCCATTTCCGAAACCGGTAAAAAAGAATTCGAAAAGAATTATGGTAATGATATTCGTTCAAAGGTCAGGGTTTCAAGGCTGGGAAAGTTTAACGACCGGCAGCCGGTGTTCCGGGTTAATGATAACGGGTATTTGCTTTTCAGTTGCAGCGAATTATTGCCGGTAAAAAGAGTCCATCTTATCATAGAACTTATTTCGAAACTGCCCCTGACAAACATCAGATGGATACATTATGGCGAGGGGCCTTTGAGGAAAGAACTCGAAGCCCTGGCCGCAGAATTGCTGCCTCATGTCTCCTATGAATTAAGGGGTGTTGTCCCCAATAAGGAGATACTGGATTTTTATCAGACCAACCCGGTGGATTTATTCATCAATTTGAGCGAATCTGAGGGGATCCCGGTCAGTATTATGGAATCCCTGTCTTCAGGAGTCCCCGTTTTGGCTACAGATGTGGGCGGAACATCAGAAGCTGTTCATGCTGAACATGGTTTTTTAATAGAAAAAAATTTTGATATGAATCAGGTGGCGGAAATAATTACGAAATATTTGCTCAGCCCCAGGGAAATAAAACTAAATTATAAACAAAATGCTTACAGCTTCTGGCAGGAGCATTTTGAAGCTACAAAAAATTATTCGGAGTTTCTCCGCATGATAATACGATAATATGTTTTTGATGAAACACCAGAATATTTTTGAATTTCAATATTGGAATAATTATTCATACTCGCAATTAATATTGCACAAAAAAATGTATTAAATTATTAATAACCGTTTATAATGAAAATAGAATATTGTTTGGAAAAAAATAACCCGGAACTATTAAGTTTTATGAAAGAAACACTGAGGCCTTTCTTTACATCAGAAATTCTGGAATGGCAATATTATTCAAATGCAGATAGTTTTTTAATGACACTGAAATGTGATAATGCCATAAAAGGGACGCAGGGAATGTTGTTTCATGAACTTCTCTTATCGGATAACGCTACTGTTGTTGATTCATCTAAAAGTGAAACCACTTATGTTTCTGCAGAATTCCGGGGTAAAGGAATGTTTGAGGAATTATATAAACGATGTATAGATAAGACAATCTTGTCCGGACATAAATTTATATGGGGCTTCACGGGAATACCGAATGTCCTTAAAAAAAAATTAGGATTTCATATTGAAGAAGAAATCATTTATGAGGCAAAAATTGTAATAGGTGTTGCTAAAATAAAGACGATACGCATAAGTGAAATTTTATCTTACGCAAAAAATCTTTTCGGTTTTATAAATGTCAGAATAAAAATCTTACATTTTTCTGATAAAAAGAAATTGAACGTAAAAGATTATGATAATTTAAGCAAAATCATGCCCTGTATTCATCAGGAAATAAAAAACGGAGCTAAAGATATTTGTTTAAATTATTCTGAAAATTATTGTGATTGGAGAATGGACCGTCACCCTGTATTAAAGTATAAATTATTATTGTTTACGGATGAATCTGATAAAAAAGTTGCTTATGTGATTTATGCGGTAAAAAACAACGCCATGATGATCAGTTCATTAAACTTCACCGATAGAGTATTTTTTAATGCTGTTTTTTGTAAAATAATCGATATGGCAAGGAAATTAAAGCTGAAAAATGTCAATTATTTTGGGAATATAAATAATAAAACTAATGCTATAATATTTGAACATTTTTGCAAATATGGCGGGAAAAAGTATCTGAATAAAGGGATGAGTTTTGTTTTGAAATCTAATTCCTTAGAAGATGAGGTTCAGTATAAGAATAGTGACAATTGGTTTATAAACGGTTTGTGGACTGAAGGCTTTACTTATTAAACGATGGGTATTGCCGGCTTTATCAGCCGTCATCAAGATCTTCATAAAATTTGCTTTTAATATTATTTTCTTTCCACCATTTAAAAATTTTTTCTCCCGAAGTAAGCCAAGCGCCTTTTGATTGGCAATAATCCAAAATTTTTAAATACAAATGAAGGTTCTCTTTAAAAAAATAAGTGTTATGCCATAACAAGCAAAAAACACCGCATGTTTGTTCAACTTTGTCAATCAAACTTTTAGCCACTTTCCAGGAATTTTCAAAATCAAGCTGCATGTACCTGTCTAACGTACAATCCATAAGGGTTAGCGGAATTTCAATAATATCTATATATTCTTGCCTGAGTACGTTATATGGGTTGAAAGGATGACACATGCCGTTCCGGAATCCTGTTGCATCATTAAATCCATACGACACATCATATTTGAATCCGGCCTTACACTGGACTTCCCATGTATCCGGATTCCTGAATTTGAGAAAATGGTTTCTGATACCGATAACTTCGCTTTGAATGATGTCTTCTAATTTTCGTTTTTCCTGTGACAGTTTTTTCAGATCATTAAAAGCAAGGTGTCCGGCGTGTAACCCGATTTCAGAATCATTTTCTTTAATTGCTTTAAATACATTTTTGACATCATCAAGGTCATAGTTAAAATCAATTTCCTTTTTACCAAGAGCCAGGAAGAAAAAAGTGGAATTGGCATCGTAACTTTTTTCAATTTCCAACAAGTTCCGAATGTTATAATATGGGTTGTTTCGTTTGTTAAAAAGAGGTGATAAGGTTGATGAAAGTTTTAGAATACTTCCCTTTGAAATATCTCTTAACGCTTGCTTTAACAGGTCTTTGTTCATTGAAAAAAGCTGATCAATATCATGGGTGATACAAACGGCAAATTTTTTATTATCCGGATATTTAATATTTATTTTTCCGGATTTAAATAAAAATTCAGAAACGTATGGATTTACTGTATTGGCGTAAGATAAAGCATGTGTGCTGCGCTGATGTATATCCGTGATCTCCGGTTTGTATTCATCTTGTCGTATAAATAATTGTTGATGGTTTACACATGATCCCATATAGCTGATGATTTATTACAAATTTACATTTAATTGAAAAAGTTTCAATAAAAAAGTCAGGATTTGCTGTACGTTTTTATTGCTGGTTTTAATTACAGGCCATAAAACACATAATTTCATTGAAGAGCTTTTTTCTGCCTGCATCCGGAATTGTTCTGCTGACTACATTGACGAAAAGGCTTACCTGTAAGTAAAAAGTAGTACCTTTGAATAATTTTTCAGATAACTTATTAATAATTAAACAACAGTAAGTGCTTTCTTTTATATCAAATGGTATTCTTTGCGATACATTTAACACGAAAACATTTCTGGAATTTGAAAAATGAAAAAGAATATTTTGCTTACGTTTGATTATGAATTGTTTCTTGGAAAAAGAAGTGGTACGGTTGATAATTGCCTTATCAGGCCAACGCAAAGGGTACTGGAAATTTTATCACAAAATCAGGCTAAAGCAATATTCTTTATTGATACAGCCTATTTGTACAGGTTGGAAGAAATCAGCAAATCGAATTCGATTGCAGAAAACGACCTAAAAAAAATAACCCAGCAACTTGTTGATATTGCCCGAAACGGGCATTATCTCTTTCACCACATTCATCCTCATTGGATAGATGCAAGGTTTGACGAAACGATGAATCAGTGGAATCTGTCCAATACAGAACATTTTGCTCTTAACTTGCTGGATGAATCTGAAAGAGATTTTTTATTTAGGTATTCTGATAATTTCCTCACTGGAATAATCAACAAGGCAGAGTCAGCAAATAAATGCAATGGATTTCGGGCTGGCGGGATATTTATTGAGCCATTTAGTTGTTTTAAACCCTGGTTCGAAAAGTATGGGATAACCTTTGAGTTTAGTGCTGTGCCCGGAAATAAAATGGATGGGGAGAAATGTAATTATGATTTTACCCAATGTCCCTCAGATCGTTTCTATAAATTTAATGACAAGGTTTCCTGCGAGGATGCTAACGGAAAATTTGTAGAATTTCCAATATCCAAAATAAGAATAAGCGGCATTACCAAAATTGTAAATTCAATTTACTTTAGAATGAACAAAAAAATGTCGAGACATCTTCCTTTTGGAGATGGCTTATTCGTTAGTCATGTCGATGGCTTAACACCATCCAAAAAAACAGTAAAAAACTATTTTATTTTTGAAACGGATATGAGCATTGAATTTCTTAACCCTGCTGTACTTCCTGTATTTAAAGACGCAATAAAGCAAAGACGCTTCCTGCATTTTATTTCTCATCCCAAACTGATCTCAGAAGTTGGTTTGTATTCTATGAATAAATTGTTAAAATTTTGTAATAAAAATTTTGTTTGTGAGTACGATTTTATGAAATTTATACCATGAACTTTGACGAATGAAGAAAGTCCTGATCCTGTCATTTTTCTTTCCCCCTTCACCTTTTACAGGCAGTCACCGGATTCACTCCTGGGCAAAATACCTGTCGCGTTTTGGCTGGTATCCTATCGTGGTTACCCGCCGCTGGGATATACCCGTTAACGATTATAAAGATATGTCGGCCGATACGCCTCCGGAAATCATACATCAGAAATTCGAAAATTTTGAGGTTTTTTATCTGCCATACAAGGGAACGCTCAGAGACCGGCTGTATGCGCATTACGGCGACCAACGGATGGTTGTGCTGAGAAAAATTCTCTCTTTTTTTGAGCAGATAGTGCAGAATTTCGCTTTGTGGGTGGTTCCTTTTAAAAACCTGTATAAGTACTCCGGGAAACTTTTGGAATCCGATAAGGAAATTAAATGTATAATAACATCGGGACGCCCTTATGTGTTGTTTCACTTTTGTCATAAGTTAAAGAAGAAATATAATATTCCGTGGATAGCCGACTATCGTGATGACTGGAATACCAGCCAGTGGCTAAGAAATATTCCCTTTAAAGACAAGGTTATTATGAAATTTGAAAGCAGAAGTGAAAAAAAATGGCTTTCAAATGCCGCATGTTTTACGACCATATCGCCGGCCTTTGTAAGTTTAATTTCCGGTTTTGTGAAAAAGAATGGCTACGTGGTTATGAACGGATTTGACCCTGAAGACTACAAGGATATTGTTCCGGCTGAAAACAGCAATGTATTTACCATACTGTTCAATGGTTCGCTATATGATACACAGCCGGTAGAGATTTTCATCAGTGCGTTTAGGGAATTTGTTCAGTCGCCCGACAAAAAAGGAAAAATAAAACTAGTTTTTCTTGGTTTGAATTTTGAAAAAATACAGTCGGCCAGGGTTAGGAAACTTTTAGAAGGCCTGGAATCATTTTATGAAATCACCGACCGGTTTGAAAAAAGGAAAGCGCTCGAAATAATGTCCTCATCTCAACTGTTCCTGATGTTCTCGCATACCAATATAAAAGGGGTGACATCGAGCAAAATATTTGATTACCTTGCTTTAGGAAAACCGATATTATTGTGTCCGTCCGATAATGAAATACTTGAGGAGATTGTTATCTCAACAAATTCGGGCTTTGTATGTAATAATGCGGACGAAATTCTTAAGGTGCTGAATCAACTGTACGACAGATATATCCTGACCAGCGATACTTCTTGTACAAGAGAAAACAATACTGTTGATTTTTATTCAAGAATTAATCAGACAAAAAAAATGGCCGAAATTATTAATAACGCAACATCGGAAATAGATTGATTATTTCAAAATAATTTTCCGACAATGCTGTACTGAAATATTGTGAGGACTGTTTACCATAAAGAATATTTTAAAAAGACAAAAAATGAAATCTGGGAAACAAAGGTGTTGTTATATTTTATAATATTGTAAAAAAATTTTCATGATCAAACAAGGTGATAAAGCCGCAATAGAAAAAATATTTTCACAAGAGGAGGTTATTGCTTATGCCAAATCCTCAAACGACAACAATCCTGTACATTTTGACCCGGATTATGCAGAAAAAACTCCATTTGCAAAACCAATAGTGCATGGCATGTTGGCCGCCAGTTTATTTGGCGGACTTCTCGGCTCTGATTTACCTGGTAAAGGAACAATACATCTGGGACAAGAACTTAAATTTATCAAACCGGTCATGGTCGGTGAAAAAGTTTTGGCCACTATTGAAGTTACTCATATACGCGAGGATAAACCGGTATTTACATTTGACTGTATCCTGACCAAAGAAGACGGGTCTGTCGCTATTCAGGGTACTGCTGTAGTAATTTTCAGAGGAGAAGTTTTTAAATGAAATTGTCACATACTGAAATGAGTTATTTATTGATTAATCCTGTTTGTTAAAACAAAAGAATAAAATAAATAATTAAAAAACCGATTATGTTTTTGAACGAAGAACAAATAATGCTCCGACAATCCGTCAGGGAATTTGCCATTAGAGAAATTGATCCACTGGCGGATGAATTAGATAAAAAGGAAGAGTTTTCTTATGAATTGACCCGGAAAATGGGTGATCTGGGCTTGTTTGGCATGTTGGTACCTCGTGAATACGGAGGCTCCGATATGGGGTTTTTATCGCTAGTTGTTGCCGTTGAAGAATTGGCGCGGGTAGACAGCTCCCAGGCAGCCACGTTGGCAGCTCATGAAACACTCGGCGCCTATCCTTTAGTGAAGCATGGAACAAAAGAACAAAAGAAAAAATATTTACCTTCATTATGCAACGGTAAGGGCTTATGGGCTTTCGGACTAACAGAACCTGAAGCCGGCTCCGATTCCAGAAACACCAAAACCATTGCAGAACTTAAAAACAATAAATGGATTGTTAACGGGAGTAAAATATTTATAACAAACGCAAGCACTGACATTACGAAGGGTATTACTCTGCAAACTGTAGTTAAAGAAAACGGAAAAAATAATTTTACCTGTTTTATTGTGGAGCCCGGAATTAACAATTATACGGTCACGCCAATGAAAAACAAACTGTGCTGGCGGGCATCCAATACTTCCGAACTTTTTTTTGATGATTGTGAAGTACAGGAAGAAAATATGCTTGGAAAAATCGGCGATGGTTCAAGAATTATGCTGGGAACTCTTGAGGTGGGGAAACTGACCATTGCGGCTATGGGGCTGGGATTGTCACAGGGCGCTTACGAAATGGCTCTTGAGTATGCGAAAAATCGCAAACAATTCGGCCAACCCATTGCAAATTTTCAGGCCATTTCTTTTAAACTGGCAGATATGGCCGTGAAGATCGAACTTGCCAGGAATACATTGTATAAGGCCTGCATTTTGGCTGATAAAAAACAACCTTTCAGTTATGAAGCAACCATATCCAAGCTTTATTGTTCTGAAATAGCCAGAGAAATTGCCGATGAAGCCGTGCAGATATTCGGAGGTTATGGTTTAATGAGAGACTATAAGATAGAGCGGTTCTACAGAGATCAGCGGCTTCTTCAGATCGGGGAAGGCACTTCTGAAATCCAAAGACTGATTATTTCCCGCAAGATTTTACAGTAGAACCCGCAATTGATAAATGAAAAGATAATATTTTGTGTTTTTTTATTGCGGATTGCACTGTACTGTTTAGTGTTGTAATAACACAATATGGAATTTTTGTCATTCCTTAGGCTCATGGCATGTTTTATACTGTTACTTTTTTTTGTTCATGCAAATTTCCTGTAAACTAATACATACTTATTTTAAAATCTGCAGGATTAGGAGATGTTTTTAAACTATCTTTACTGGGGATTTCATAATAAAAAAAGATTTTATTAAAAGCCAGATCCGTATCAATGAGTAACTATGCATTTGAAAAAATGAACCCGAACCAGTTTCATCTGCTCATCCCGCTGATGCAGAATTGTTTCGGAATGGACGTAGATGTAAACTATTTTAAATGGAAATACTGTGATAATCCGGCCGGAGAACTCATTGCATGGGTTGCAAAAAACGAACATAATGAAATAGTAGGATTTGAAGGCTCCATCCCTGAAAGATATTATATAAATAACGAACTTAAAATTTTGTATCAGTCGGTAGATTCGATGACTCATTCGGAGCACAGAAAAAAGGGGATATTCAAGAAACTGTCTTTTGCCTGTTATGATGAAATGAAACAAAATAATAATTTTTTCATCCTCGGTTTCGGTGGTGTGGATTCAATATTACCACTTATTAAATTTGGATGGAAAACGATTTTTGATATTTATTATTATTTCAGAATTCCTGTTCAGGCCAGGCTAAAAATGTCCGGATATTCGAAAACGCAGGGTTTTGATATTCGCCGTGTGGAAAATCTTAATGAAATAATTCCGGTAAATGAAATTAATTATAAAAACTATCCGATCAGGAAGTCGTTTGATGAAACAATACTGAAGTGGAAACTTTCAAATCCCCGTTACCGGTTCGAAATCACAGGAATATATAAGGATAGGGTCTTGATCGGGTATTTCATATATTATTTGCTGAACAACAAAATAATGTTGTATGATGCGGCTTTTTGCGAAAATAATCACAAAGCCGAAATAGTTCTTTTCTCATGGCTGGATTCACTTATGTTAAAAAACAAATATCAGGGAATTTTATCTATTTCGCAAAAAAACATCTATTATTCAAACCTGTTGGTGAGAAACGGGTTTCTCAGGAATGTATTACCTTTTGGCCCGTTGAAGGATAGTATTCCTTACATGATTATTACCAACTATAATGATCTGGAATTTTATTCAGATAGTCATAATTGGGCTGTTGTACCGTATGGCCACGACAGCTTCTGATCTCAATAAGTTATGAAAACAATAAATTTAAATAATTACAAAACGGAATTTTATAAAGACAAACTGAAAAATTGTAAAGAAATTTCGGAAGTACCTTTTACAACAAAGGCTGAACTGGTACAATCGCAAAAAGAAATCCCGCCGTTTGGTGGTTTTACAGATTATAAGAGAGAAATTTTTCAGATATACCGGACCAGTGGTACATCAGACAATCCATTATTGCTGAGTTTTACAAAGAATGATGTGGACTTAATGACCGACATAGGAGCAGAGGTTTTCAGGCATTGTGGAATGGGCGATTGGGGTAACGATGAAGTGGTGATCAATTGTCTTAATCTGTCCATGTGGGCCGGAGGCTTTTTTGACGCACAGGCCATAATGAAAACCGGGGTTCAGGTGGTTAATTTCGGAACCGGTAACACTATTGAATTACTGAAACTGATTTTTTTGTTCAATAAAAAATTCAAAGTTTCACTTCATTGTACACCATCGTACCTGCCAATAATTGAACAAAAATTAATAGATGATTATAAAAAAACACTGCCTGCTTTAAAAATTCACGCCCTTTACCTGGGAGCGGAAGGAGGCGTTCAAAACATTTCATTTCGTAATAATCTTATTAATAAATGGGAATGTAAGGTCTACAACGCAAATTATGGGATGAGCGAAGTGTGTTCCATTATGGCATCAGCGACAGATGATAATGTTCTGAAGTTTTCTGTTACCTTACTGGAGAAATATTTTTTTGAGCTTCTGCTGGCAGATGGCAGCTTGCTTCCTTTTTCTGATAGTAAGCCGGGAGATACCGGCGATATTGTGGTGAGTTCGCTATTTAAGGAAAGTCAGCCATTGCTGAGATATCATACCAAAGAACGCATAAAAATAATTTCGATAGATAAAGAAGGTGTTTATTTTGAAGTCATCGGAAGAAGCGACGATATGATTGTTTATAAAGGGATAAATGTTTTTCCTGAACAATTCAGAACTTCTGTATGCAAATTCCCCGAATTAACTGGTTTGTATAAATTAATAGTAGAGCGGAAAAATTTCCTGGTAACTAATATTTACCTCGTGTGTGAAGTGAAGAAAGGTATTAGTTTCGATGAAAAAATAATTAAACAAAAACTTACGCAATTAATTAAGGGCAATATCTCTATACGTCCTGAAATTAGATTTATTGAAGCTATAGAAAGAGAAGGTAATAAAGTGAGGATTGTTGAAATAAAAGACAATTAATAAATAAAATGATAATTTTGCATTTTAAAACCTAAATACAAATGTACCAATTAAAACAATTTGAATTTCATGTTTCAGATATTAGTACACTATTGAACATGGATTTTACAGGACAGGACATTGTTGTGAATAAGGTCAGTCGGATTGGTCAGGAAATTGATCATTCAATAATTCTGTGTAATCCCGATCAAATGGACTATTTGAAAAAAATTAATACAGAATGTCTTGTATTTTGCTGTAAAAAAACAGTTGTTAATAAGAAAAACCTTTCGTATATTATTTCCCCTGATCCAGAAATACTGTTTTTCAGATTTATCAACGATTTTCTTGTAAATGAAACTGATTATTGGTACGAAGGAATAATCTCGGTTAATTCCACGAAATACCCTGACGTTGTTTTTGGATATAACGTAATAATTGGCAAAAATGTAGTAATTGCGCCGGGTACTAAAATTGGTAACAATTCTGTCATCGGCAACAATGTGGTAATCAGGTCGAATGTTGAAATAGGAAATAGTTGTATAATAAAGGATAATAGCGTGATAGGATCATCGGGTTTTGGTTTTATCAGAACAGATGATGGCCTTATGCAAATACCTCAAATCGGTTTTATTAAAATTGGTAATGATGTAATTATTGGATCATGCTGTTCTATCGAAAAACCAACTATGGGACATACTATTATTAATGATAATGTAAAGATTGATGACCTTGTTCAGGTTGGGCAGAATCAGGAAATTGGTAAAAATACTATAATTACTACTGGCTTTAAAGGAGAAACAGGAGCTAAAATCGGCTCTGATACTTTTATCGGAATGGGTGTAACAATTATTTCTGGTGAAATAGAAATCGGGAATCGATGTATAATAGGTGCTGGAACTGTTGTTTTAAAATCTGTACCCGACGGAAAAATTGTTTATAGCAAACAAATGAATGAAATAAAAGGTGATTCAGGAGAAAAAATAAAAGAAGTTTTTTATAATTTTAAAAAAACATGGTAACATTATTATTATGGCAGGATATTTAGAAAGTATTATAAGGAATCAGCATTGCAAGACAAATACGTATATTAATGGTCTTCTAGAGAAAGCCAGAAATGAATATGGCGTGGATTCTTCCGAATTCAAAGGGATTTATAATCAATATTTTAAAATCCCAAGCAAGAAATCTGCATTAAAGAATCGAAGGTATTATGAAGCTGAAGTGACGGGGAAAGATATTCCTAAGGGGTTAGAACGGCTTTACAGAAGGTCCGTTGCAATAGATCTTTTATCTGCATGTGCATGTGAATGTGTTTATTGTGCCCGAGGTTATTTTAATAGATTTGCCCTATCAAATACTGAAATTCAAGAAGTTGCAAAGTATTGCGCAAATGATAAGTTTTTGCAGGAAGTATTGATAACGGGTGGTGATCCAATGATAGCCCCTTCTAAATTAAAGTTGCTGATTACAGAACTTGCTTCCAAAGCACCCAATATTAAAATTATCAGAATAGGTACAAGGCTTCCAGTTCAGGATCCTGAAATGTTTGATCCTTCGTTGTTTACTTTTTTTGAATCGATGAAAAAAAGGTTCATTATTGAGGTTGCATTACAAGCAAATCATTATTTTGAATTTCAGGACAAGGCTAAGGAGGTAATTATTAAATTGCAGAAAGTTGGTTGCCGCATATATTGTCAGATTGTTCTTTTAAAAGATGTAAATGATGATATGGCAACATTAATAAGGCTTTATGACGAAATAAGATATATGGGGTTATCACCGTATTATTTATTTCATGCAATACCAATCATTGGCACAGAGGATTTCAGAACTTCTGTTCAAAAAGGACTTGACCTTATAAGACAACTTGAAAGCTGTGGTCATTTAAGTGGGCGAACAAAACCCGTTTTTGAGATTTTAACTGATGTTGGCAAAGTCACTTTATATCAGGGAAGTATTATTGGAAGGGACGGTAATTATCTTCTTATTAAAACGTTTTATAAATTATCTGAAAGACGGATTTGGAATCCATCATTCGAATTACCAACTTCAGCTACTCTGAATGATGATGATACAATCACTGTGAAATATCTGGATGGCAAGGGCTAGAATTTTTCTCGAGTAAAAATTATTGGTAAATCAATTGTGTGGCAAAAGTGGTTTTATTTTAAGGAATTGATTTTATAACTTAGTTAAAACGGATATTTAATTATATAACCCGATGGAGTTTAAAACGCAGATATTATGTTTCCATCGTGTATCAGACGAGTTTTCACCAGCTTATCCACCCATACCTGTAAAGGTTTTTGAGAAGATTTTGTCTTTCATTAATCGGAATTATGTCGTAATTCCTATTGAAGAGATTGATAAAAGAAATACTTCCGGAAAACCCCGGCTTATTATTACTTTCGATGACGCCTACTATGATTTTTACGAAAACGCCCTTCCTTTGCTGAATAAATACAAATTTCCGGCTTTGCAGCATGTGATAACTCATTCTGCAGAAACAGGCGAAAGTTTCTGGACACAAAGGCTGAACAAGATGATCGAAGCCTGTTTTTTTGAAAAAAGAGAACTGGTGATCCCAGAACTTCAAATAAGCCGGAAGCTGAATAATGCCAAAGAAGTTGAAAAAACAGCCCTTGAGGTTTACCTGTTGCTGCTTGACAAAATGGACAGAGAGGGTATCCTGAAAAAGATAGAAGAATCAATAAAAGATCATGTGGCTTATACCCGTATGATGGGATGGAAAGAACTGAATGAATGTACAAAATACGGCATCAGTATTGGCTCACACACACACAACCATGCCACCCTTTCAAAAATGAATGACGCGGAATTGAAATTCGAACTTGAACATTCGCGTAAATTGATCCTCGGCAATGTTCATTCTTCCGAATGCATGTCGCTGGCTTTTCCAAATGGAAAGTACAATGATGAAGTTATTACCGTCGCTACTAATGCTGGTTACCAATATTTTTTAAGTACTGAACATGCTAAGTTTAGTGGCAAAAACCCACCTTTGGTGCTTCCAAGATATTGCATCTATAATAAAGAATGGTGGAAAAATTATTTAAAATTCACTCTTTACCGGTATTACATTTAATCACAATTCGTCTTTGCGAGCAAGGTTTTTTTTAAGCTCGTTATATTTTGCCAGCATAATAAACATAGTGGCAATCAGAAAAGGCATCGCCGGTATTTTATATCTCACCAGCGCTCCAAAATTTGTTGAAGCAATACCAACTCCAAAAAGAAAAAACAAGGCAAAAAGCATGGAAAAAATTAACAGAGGGTCGGAAAATATGAGCCTGAAAAAACCAATAATCTTAAGTTTTACAAGCAAATAAATGCTAAGCATAAGCAAACAAAAATTTTCCAATCCGGAAATAATCATAACCGGGTTTCTGGCTTCCCATAAAAAAGGACGATACATTCCGGAAAAAACTGCTAATGGGGCTAATTTTGCTAATCCTGCCAAACTCCCGTCAAGCTGGCCGATATAATAATTATTAGAACCATATTGCTCTTCCCTCAACAAATCTTCTTGAATTATTTGTGCCTTTTTAGTGGCCTTATCAATGCTGCTGTAATCACCAAGCATTCCCTCCATTGAAGATAAACCCGCAGATATTATTATAAAACTTATTAATAACATCAGTGGCACAAAAAAAACTTTCGCTATTTTACTTTTAATTTTTTTAATACGATAATAAAAAACCCAAATGACGATACCGGGGAATAAAGCGACAAAAATATAGGGCTTAATGGTAAGAATTATTATCCCATTTAAAAGGCTTAAAAAAATATTTATGGGTATTTTTTCTTTTTTAATAAAAATCATAAACACATTATACACTATCCAGGCCGATGCGGCCAGAGTATATGTATCTTTCATCATTCCCGAGCCCCAGAAAAGAACAGAAGGAACAAAAAGTATAGCTATTGCCATGTGTTTTGATACGTGAGGAAAGTGTTCGTTAAATAAAAGAAACAACTTCCAGATTCCAAGATAAGAGAATATTGCCAGCAGTATGGTTGCCGGCATAAAAGCTCTCCCTCCCAGGGTAGTAAAAAAACTTGAAATGGAAATCACAAAGCGGGTATTGTTTCCCTTCCACAAATAATGAGGCGGCCAGGCGGTATCTGCATCAAAAAAATACCAGGATGTATTGTGATCAGCAATTCCAAAGAGAACAGAAAAAAAATGCCCGGGGTCTTTTAACATAAGCTTGGACACAGAAACACTGCCTTTAAAATAATCTATTGTATCGCCATAGCCGTAATATTCCGTAAAAATCAATAAAAAAATTAAGGCAAAAACTATTTTTGTAACCAATCCTGGAAGAAAATATTTATAAACAGGATTTTCTTTAACTTTTTTTTTCTGGTGTATATAGGCAGCAATAACAGCAATAAGAACCAAATAAGGAGTATATAAATAGTCAACAAGAGTAAAAGATTCCCAGTTAAATGTTTGTAAAAAAATAGATAACATTAGGTTGTAGCTAACTTATGAAAAGAAAGCAAAGGTACAAAATATCAATAAAAACGAAGCTCAATATATTGATAACCCCCAAAAACATGTTGTCTTAAATAATTGGGTGATATTGTAATACCTTTTTGTATATTTTTGCATAATAACTTTATGTGTATTTAGAAACTGTTTTGATTTTAATAAAACAAAAGAATAAAATGAAAATAGTTTTTATTAAAAGTCACTCAGAGCCGGATAAAGATTTTGACAGAAAGATTTATCCGTGTCCCCGCCTGACCGATATAGCAATTTGCGTTGGCGGGCAGGGAAGAGTGACTAATCCGGTCGCCCTCGACACATTCCAACATAAAAGTCGGAATGGCTCAGCCTGTCCGTAAATTATAAATTTTGGGAAAAACCCAAACAGTTTTTTATTTGATATCAAGAAGTGGAAAAAATAGAAAAAAACATACTGTTCACACCGGAGGATTTGCAGCTTGCATATACAACGCATTTTCGCAGAACATATCCTGTTCGCAGCCGCATGTTGTTTATAATAAGCATTATTTCTCTTTTAACAGGTATTGCTTTTTTCTGTTATGATTTCTCACAAGGAAACATATTTATTAAAAACTGGGCAGCATGGTTTCTGTTATGCTACGGAATTACAATTGCTGTAGTATATTTTCACAATTTAAAAACTATTGGCAAGCGTATGTATTCAAAAATGCCTGATTTTGAAAGGCCATATAATTTCATTTTTGATGCCGGAAAGATACAGATTACATCAGAAACCACAAACAATATAAATAAATGGGAGGCTTACAATTCGGCTCTTTTTTGTGAAAACATGATACTCTTATACCCCAATAAATTACGCTTCAATCTCTTCCCAAAAAAATATTTTACAGACGAGGAGTTTAATATGCTGAAACAATGGATTAAAGCCAAAATAAAAACCAAAGAATATAAATGAATTTCCATGAACTGATCCGCTTACGCCAAAGCACGCGTAAATACAATGACAAGCCCGTTGAACGGGAAAAAATTCTACATTGCATCGAAGCAGCCCGTCTGGCACCTTCAGCATGCAATTCGCAGCCATGGTCTTTTATCATAATTGATGAACCGCAACAAAGAAATAAAGTTGCCAGAGAAACATATAATAATGTGATTCCTTTTAATAAATTTGTTGCTGAAGCCTCGGCTATTGTTGCTGTAATTATAGAGAAACCCACTTTAATTTCTCAGCTTGGCGGAAGAATTAAAAATAAAGATTTTTACCTTATCGACATCGGAATTGCTGCTGAACATTTTTGCCTTCAAGCTGCTGAAGAAGGGTTAGGAACCTGCATGCTGGGATGGTTTAACGAAAAAAACATTCAAGACATTTTGAATATCCCTAAAAACAAACGCATCGGATTGCTAATAACTATGGGCTATTCAAATGTTAAAATTCGCAGTAAAATAAGAAAACCACTTGAGAAAATAACAAAATACAACAGTTATGAATAAGATTATAAACCAATTAAATCTGCCGCTTTTACAGGATGCTGAGCTTAAAAACAAAATAGTGCTGGTCAGGGTTGACCACAACGTAGTGAAAAAAGGCGTTATACATGACCCCTACCGTATTGACGCAACTATGGGAACATTATATTATATCAACGCAAAAGGCGGAAAAATAATTCTAATGACTCATGCGGGAAGGCCCAAAAATAAAAAGACCGGAGAAATTGATATATCAGACGATACATCCATACAGCCCGTTGTTGACTACCTGCAAAACAAGCTGCATATTACCCTGAAAGTTCCTGAGTTTCAACAGCATGGCAACCAGGGGTATTTTGGCATGGAGACATCCATAAACCACCTTATCCGCGACCTGAATGACCATACTATTGACGGAATCTACCTTCCAAACACACGGTGGTTTTCAGGGGAAGAAGCCAAAGGTGCTGAAGCTGACCATTTTGCTTATCAGCTGGCCGGTCTTGCTGACATTTATGTGAACGATGCTTTCGGATCCTGGCAGGCACATGCTTCAACAGTAAATGTTGCCAAATACCTTCCTTCATACGCCGGGTTTTTGTTACAGAAAGAAATTCAAAACCTTGAACGTATCTACAAACCCGATAGGCCTTTTGTTTCAGTAGTTGCCGGTTCAAAATTCGATACCAAAGTTGATTCGCTGAACGCATTATTAAAAGTTTCAGATTACCTGGTACTTGGAGGTGTAATTTATAACGCTTTTTTATGTGCCAAATATGGCTTTGTTATTGAAGGAATTGAATCCGAAGATATTGCACTGGCGAAAAATTTTGTAGAATACTCCAATAAATTTCCCGGAAAACTGATAGAATTGCCTTTCATCGTTGAATCAGACACTATGGAAGGGTTAATACCCGGACAATATCGTGTGCATAATATTAAAGATCTGAAAGCAAACGACAGGCTGAAATATGTTTTGGATGTGGACCCGCGGTCATTTCAGGAACCCTATGTAAAGAAAGTTTTTTTAGAAGCCAAAACCATTTTTGTCAATGCAGTCATGGGTTATACGCCTCATTTTAACGAAGGAACTATCGCTCTTGATGAACTTATTGATGAGAACACCAATGCCGTAAAACTTTATGGAGGTGGCGATACTATGCAGGAATTAAAACGTTTGTTACCCGGGCTTTATATTGTTGCCTTAGACAGTCCCCAATATTATATTTTCACCGGAGGTGGAGCTGTTCTTAAAGCTATTCAGGAAGGTAATGTTTTGGGCCTTGAACCGGTAAACGCTCTTATTAATCCTCTGTCGGCCAGAAAACAAAAAAACAGTAAAGCATAAATTACTTATAAACAAAAATCTGCAAAACAAAATTCTTATGAGCGAACTGGCAGTCGGAATTGATATTGGGGGGACCAACACAGTTTTGGGGTTTGTTGATAAGGATGGCATTTGTGTACATAAAACAACAAAAAAAACCACCGATTATGTTAATCCTGAAGTTTTTGTAGAAGCACTTACTTGCACTATAAGTGACTTTTTTTATACCAACAAACAGCACAGTATCGCCGGAATAGGAATTGGCGCTCCCAATGGAAATTATTACAAAGGAACTATTGAATTTGCGCCAAATCTTAAATGGAAGGGTGTTGTCCCTATTGTAAGTCTTTTTCAACAAAAATTAAAAACACCTGTTATTCTAACTAATGATGCCAATGCTGCAGCTATCGGAGAGATGATTTATGGAAATGCCAGGGGTATGAATAATTTTATACTGATAACTTTAGGCACAGGCGTTGGAAGTGGTATAGTCGTTGACGGCAACCTTGTTTACGGACATGATGGTTTTGCAGGAGAAATCGGGCATGCAATAGTGTATCCAAAGGGCCGCTTGTGTGGCTGCGGACGTAAAGGCTGCCTGGAAGCCTATTGCTCAGCACAAGGCATCACAACAACTTACATGGAATTACTTAATGAGGAAGGTATTTTGGATATTCCCAAAACAACGATTTCACCTTTAACTATTTATGAAAAGGCAAAATCCGGCGAAAGTACCGCTATCAGAACCTATGAAAAAACAGGAGAGACACTCGGCCTTGTACTAGCCAACAGTGTGGCATTTACCAGCCCGGAAGCGATTTTTTTGTTCGGAGGTATATCCAATGCCGGAGATTTTTTATTAATTCCAACAAAAAAGAACTTTGAAAAAAATCTTTTGGTGATTTATAGAAATAAAATAACAATTCTGCTTTCGGGTATCAGGGAGAATGATGCAGCTGTTCTTGGAGCCGCGTCCCTGATATGGAAATTAAAACAATAATAATATTTATACCGATAGGATAACTGTTGGAGTTCATAAGTTAATCCACTAATTGAATACTATAGATACCGTATAGGTATTATAAAAAAAAGCCCCGCAGCAATTCTGACAGGGCTTTTTTTGCAACAACAACAGATGTTATGCTGCTTTTTCTTCAGTTGCTTTTTTTTTGTCTTCAACAATATCGAACTCCATGGCGCGTATTTCAAACACGTTTTGTTTTGTGCCGTTTTTATCGGTGTATTGCCTGTTTACAATTTTTCCGGTAACTTTAACAAAGGTACCTTTTTTGATTTTGTCCAGCGCCAGTTCGGCAACCTTATCCCACATCACAATATTGTGCCATGTGGTTTCTTTTACCCATTCGTCGCTTTTGTTTTTATAACTGTTGCTGGTAGCCAGCGAAAAGCGTAGCATCTGTGCGCCACTTGCAAATGTTTTTACTTCGGGATTCATACCTGCGAATCCGCTTAATTCTACTTTGTTAACTGATTTTTTCATTTTCATTAGTTTTTTTAGGTTAAACAGTTGGTCGGTTTGTCCGACGATTGATGATGCAAAGTAACAATGAGCCAAAATACTTATTCGGTTGTTAAATATTTGTATTCGGATATAGTCGTTTGTAGTCGTTTGTAAACGGATATTTTTTGTATCTTTGGAGAAATTTTAAGGAAGATGAGGAGTATAGGCTGATAAGCTGTTAGGGGAATAGGAGAGCGATGCATTGTTGGTAATATAAAATACCAATAGTCTGTTAATAATAATCCCAAACAGTCGCTTTTAAGCAATCAAAACCATCAGAACAGCCAAACAACCTAACCTCCTTACAGCCTAAAAGTCTATCAGTCTAACAGCCTAAACACCTAAAAGTCTAACCCCCATAAACCCCACCCCATGAGAGACCACAACAAAATAAGAGCATTCGAACTGTCTGACGAATTTGTCTTGCTTATTTATAATATCACAAAACAATTTCCCAAAGAAGAAGTTTACGGATTAACATCGCAAATCAGAAGAGCTGCGGTATCAGTACCATCGAATATTGTAGAAGGTTGCGCCCGGAAAACAGAAGGAGAATACAAGAGATTTTTGGATGTTGCCTTCGGCTCTTTTCGCGAATTAAAATATCAATTCGGGCTGGCTTACCGCCTGGGATATGTTAAAGATACCGATATACAACAATGCAACTCAAAACTAACTGAAACAGAAAAAGTACTTAGTGCACTAATACGCTCCCTGCGCTGATATAACCACCTAACAACCTATTTACCTAACAGCCTATAAAAAACCCACCCCTATGGAAAAACGTACCTGCCTCGAATGCGGCGAAGAATTCAGCGGAAGAATTGATAAAAAGTTCTGTTCCGACATGTGCCGCAATGCATACAACAACAAACTGAACAGTGATAACACCAATCTGGTCAGGAACATTAACAACATTCTGCGCAAGAACCGCCGTATCCTGCAAAGCTTAAATAAAGCTGAAAAAACCAAGGTGCACCGAAAAAAACTTGTCGAAAAAGGTTTTGACTTCAATCATTTTACAAATATTTACCGCACCCAGAAGGGCAGCCAGTATTATTTCTGCTATGAGCAGGGGTACTTGCCGCTAGATAATGATTTTTATTTTCTTGTAATCAATAAAAGAGTGAACGAAGAATAGTTTTTACAGGCAAATTCTGCAAAAAAACTACCTTTGTTTAAAATAAAACCGCTTGGCCGAAAGCAAAAAAGATATTGCCGAAACCCCTCTGATGAAGCAGCATAACGCCATCAAGGCGAAATATCCCGATGCGCTGTTGTTGTTCCGTGTGGGCGATTTTTATGAAACATTCGGCGAAGATGCTGTAAAGGCTTCATCAATTCTTGGAATCGTACTGACGAAAAGAGCCAATGGCTCTGCATCCTATATTGACCTTGCGGGTTTTCCGCATCATGCCCTTGATACATATTTGCCTAAGCTGGTTAAAGCAGGATTACGCGTTGCTATCTGTGACCAATTGGAAGATCCAAAACTGACAAAAAAAATCGTCAAACGCGGCATTACTGAAATAGTTACCCCCGGTGTTGCTTATAATGACAAAGTACTCGACCACAAAGAAAATAATTTTTTAGCCGGACTACACCTCGAACCACGCATATCAGGCGTTTCCTTTCTCGATATTTCTACCGGGGAATTTTATCTGGCCCAGGGCAGTAAAGAATACATAGACAACCTGTTACAAAGTTTTCATCCCAATGAAGTTATTGTTCAGAAAAACAAACTCCGGGAATTTACAGAAACTTTTGGCGACAAGTATTACACTTCCACTTTTGACGATTGGGTGTTTACACCCGATTTTGCCAACAACATACTGCAAAGTCATTTTCAGACTACATCATTAAAAGGGTTTGGGGTTGAAGAGCTGGATTACGGCATTATTGCCGCCGGGGCAGCGCTTCATTACCTTGCCGAAACACAGCACGACAAAATCAGTCATATTTCAAAACTCAGCCGCATCGAAGAAGAACATTTTGTTTGGATTGACCGCTTTACAATACGCAATCTCGAACTTATACATTCCTCAAACGAAAAGGCCTTAACATTGATTGATGTTATTGACCACACGCTAACCCCCATGGGCAGCCGCCTTTTGAAACGCTGGCTGGTGATGCCGCTAAAAGACAAACAACTGATAAACGAACGGCTCAATATGGTCGGGTATTTTATTAAAGAACGAATTTTTTCTGATGAATTAAGAAAAAATGTGAAGCTGATAGGAGATTTGGAAAGACTGATATCAAAAGTTGCTATTAATAAAATTAATCCAAGAGAAGTTGCACAGATACGAAGGGCTTTATTGGCAGTTGAAGAAATTAAAAATAGCTTTGAAAAAGCAGAGGATTTTGCTTTAAGAAAGATTGGAGAGCAGCTTAATGGTTGTAAACTGATACGCGACCGTATTGAACACGATTTAAATTCCGATCCGCCGGCGCTGGCAAACAAAGGAAATGTAATTGCCAATGGGGTTTCTACGGAGCTCGATGAACTGCGAAAACTCGCCTACTCAGGAAAAGATTATCTGTTGCAGATACAACAACGGGAAAGCGAAAAAACAGGCATACCCTCATTGAAAATTGCCTTTAACAATGTTTTTGGGTATTACATTGAAGTTACAAATACGCATAAAAATAAAGTGCCGTCCGATTGGACACGCAAACAAACTCTTGCCAATTGTGAAAGGTACATTACCGAAGAACTTAAGGAATATGAAGATAAAATTCTGGGTGCCGAAGAAAAAATCCTTGCACTCGAAATGCAGCTATATAATGAATTGATTGTTGTATTATTCGATTATATAAAACCCATACAGCTCAATGCGTCACTCATAGCACGTATTGATTGTTTGTTATCCTTTGCCACGGTTTCGGTTAAATATAATTACTGTCGGCCGGAAACTAATGATTTGCTGATTATAGATATTAAAGATGGCCGTCATCCTGTTATTGAACAAAATCTGCCTGCCGGTGAAAAATATATTGCCAACGATGTGTATCTGGATGACAGCAAACAACAAATTATAATTATTACAGGACCGAATATGTCCGGGAAATCTGCTTTGCTGCGACAGACAGCGTTGATTGTGCTGATGGCACAGATTGGATGTTACGTTCCGGCCGCTTCGGCACAAATCGGGCTGGTGGATAAAATATTTACAAGGGTAGGTGCATCCGATAATATTTCTTCCGGAGAATCCACATTCATGGTGGAGATGAACGAAACAGCAAGCATTCTTAACAATATTTCTTCACGAAGCCTGATCTTGCTTGACGAAATTGGCCGTGGCACCAGCACTTACGATGGTATTTCCATTGCCTGGGCAATCGCAGAGTACCTTCATGAAAACAAAGTTTTTAAGCCTAAAGTTTTGTTTGCAACGCATTATCACGAATTGAACGAAATGGCAAAGACGATGTCCGGCATTAAAAATTATCATGTAAATGTAAAGGAGATTGCAAACAAAATATTATTTCTGCGTAAGTTATTGCCTGGCGGAACCGAACACAGCTTCGGGATACATGTGGCCAAGATGGCCGGGATGCCGCAAAAAATTATTGACCGCGCTAACGACCTGTTGCAGCATCTGGAAAAAGACCACAGCAATACCGAACTGACTCAGGGCAGAAAAGCTCAAAAAAACGCTTCAGAAGAAAATTACCAGTTAAGTTTTATACAACTGAACGACCCTCTGCTCGAACAAATAAAAGACGACATCCTGAATATTGATATTGACACGCTAACTCCCGTGGAAGCCCTGATGAAGCTGAATGAGATTAAGAAACTTTTAAACAGAAAATAGTTTTTGTGGTTTTTTTTAGGTTTGATTTCTAAAATAAATTTAGAATTATCATCATTAAAGTCATACAGGTCAATCATACCGTATCCATAAAATTCCTCTCAATCCGGTTAAACAAAACAATTCCTATAAATAATACCACCAGGGTAAACCCTGCACTATATGAAAGATGTAGCCAGCTAAATGTGCCTGAGCCTAAAAAAGCATATTTGAATGTTTCAACTATGGAAGTAACGGGATTAAGCAGCATAAGTGTACGTAATTTGCCTCCAAAAAAAGATAAAGGAAAAATCACCGGAGTGGCATACATGAGTAATTGTACTCCAAAGGTAACCAGGTATTGTAAATCACGATATTTGGTGGTCATTGAGGATATGATAATTCCAAGACCAAGTCCAAGCCCTGCCATCAGAACGATAAGGATAGGAAATAACAATAAAGTGATATTAAGATTGACGGGCATCCCCTGAAAATAATAATATATCATAAAGCCGAGAAACATGATCAGCTGTATCCCAAAGCTAACTAAGTTTGAAATTACTATTGAAATTGGGACAGTCAACCTGGGAAAATATACTTTACCAAAAACACCAGCATTATTGACAAAAGTATTGGACGTCTTGGTCAGGCATAATGAAAAATACCCCCAGCAAACGATACCCGCCATATAAAATAACGGCTGAGGAATTCCGTCTGTAGGAAGTTTTGCCACCCTTCCAAAAATGATGGTAAATGTGATGGTGGTGAATAATGCCTGCAGCAGGTACCATAAGGGCCCAAGAATGGTTTGTTTATAAACCGATACAAAATCCCGGCGGACAAACAACATCAGCAAATCGCGATACCTCCACACTTCTTTAAGATGGAAATTAAACCAGTTGGTTTTTGGTTTAATTACTTCAGTCCAGTTGTCCTGTTCTTCTTGCATGGGTTTTTGATAAACACAAAAATACATTTTTTTCATTAACCGAATTGGCGATTAAAACACTTTCAAAATAAATTAGTCTTAATGTCAGTGTTAATTCAAATCAAGATGCGATAAAAAACGAAACAAAATCTAGACAAAAATGTCTGGTGACTGCGCGCGGCCATCCATGGTGTCAGTCACCCCGACACTTTCCAACGTTAATTATTATTTTCCCAATGATGCCAACGAAATAACATTTATTCCGTCTGGACGACGATAGCTCATTCCTGTTCCGGTAATAATGTTTAATGATTTCGGTAAATCCATTTTGGCAGTATCTATATTTCCTGCAAATTTTTTAAGATTTTTGGCAGCTTCGTCAATATAGCCAACTCCGAGTTTTATTTCAAAAGCGGCATAATCGCCATTACGTTTCTGCACAATAGCGTCCACTTCCAAGCCATATGAATCATTATAATGAAATACGTTTGCATCATTTGCATTAGCATACACATGTAACTCGTGCGTTACCAGTGACTCAAACAAAAAACCTGTATAATTCATATCTCTTACTAAGGATTCTTCATTTAATCCTAATGCTGCTATTGCCAAAGAGGTGTCACACAAATGTCTTTTGGGTGATTTACGTAAGGATGCCGATGAACGGATGTGCGGGTTGAAAGCAGGTTGTTCATATAAAATCATTAAGCGGGATAGTGCATCAAGATATTCTGTTATGGTATTTCGCGATAATTCGTTTCTATCGGAAGTTTTCACATCCTGCTCTAATGTTTTATTATCTGCCAGTGTCGCTGTGTTCCTTGCCAAAGAACGTAGTAAACTTCGCACTTTTAAGGGATCGCGCTTAACTCCCGAAACCCTGCTCATATCCACTTCGCAAAGTAAATCAACATAGCCGCTGTTCATTATGATGGCATTTTTTGCGTTTTCATTCAATAAAGCCGGCCACCCGCCTATCATCATTTTTTCTATTATGAAGTCAAGCGAAATCCCTGAATCATAAAATTCTGGGAAAGACCCTTGCAGTAAATCCGAAATCTTTACTTTTCCGGTCGAATAACCTAATTCCTGCCAGGACATGGTTTCCATTTGCACAAAAGTAAAACGCCCGGCGCCGCTATGCAGTTTGATGTTATCATTTGGATTAGTCGAACCCGTAAGAATAAATTGCCCTTTGGCTTTGCGATCATCCACTTCGTGCCTGACATAATTCCAAATTTCGGGTTGTTCCTGCCATTCATCAATCAACCTCGGGGTATCCCCGACCAATAAAAGTTTGGGGTTTGTTGCCATGATAACAGGAACCTGTTTGTCCCTGTCCATTTCTAAAACGCTTTTTGCAAATTGATTGGCTGTCGCTGTTTTTCCACAGGATTTTGGTCCTTTTATAAGTACAGCACCCGAAGCAGACAATTTCTCCTTCAAATCTTCTTCAATTATTCTTTTTATGTAACTCATAATTAGCTATATAATTACAATGCAAAGGTATAAATTATTTTCAATTGTGCAAAAAATAGAATTTTTATTGTGCAAAAAATAGGATTTTTATTGTGCAAAAAATAGATAATTAACGATTTGGTTTATAAGTAAAAATTATATTGATGTAAAACAATATTTACAAAAATGCACATAATTGTAAAAAATATTTTACAAAAATGGCGAAGGGGTCAGAACCAGGAAACTCAGCCAGCACTTGTTGTGCGAAGTTTGCAACTTCGCACTTATACTTGCCAATAGTTCATTAATTAGAAATAAGTATCTAACTTAGTAGAGCAGTAAACAAGCCTTATTCCGAATTGGCGAAGTTTAACCATAGAAAAAAGGGAAATTTTGCATTTTGTTTTTTGTCAACCTGGTTCAGGGCAAGACACCCCATCCCTTCCCCTACTGGTAGGGGAAGGGCGAGGGCAACGCGCGATGGCGAAGGGGTCAGAACTAGGAAACTTTTGCCAGACTGGTTCCGCTGAAAATCAAAAGTAGCTACGGTGGCTTCGGGAGCTTTAGCCGCCTTATGTGGCCTCAGCCAGCACCCGTCACCTGCACAGGGATACGATAAAAAATGAAACGAAATCTTGACGAAAGTGTCGGGGTGGCTGACACTATTGATGGCCGCGCAAAGTCACCCCGACACCTTCCAATAAACTTCGCACAACGAGGGATCAATTATAATAATAAACAAATTTGTAATGTTTTTTTTAAATTTGTAAAAAATTCTTATCAATGATAATAAATAAAAAGATTTTTATTACCGGAGGAGCGGGTTTTATTGCTAATACAATTATTAAAAACCTGATTGGTAACAATCAAATTGTCGCCTTTGATAATTTTTACAGAGATACATTATCACACAGTGAATATGCAAATCATAAAAACCTTTCAATTGTTAAGGGTGATGTACTCGACAAGGAAGTTCTCTTTAATTCTATGAAAGGCGCAGATATTGTTGTGCATGCAGCCGGAATTGCAGGTATTGATACCGTGATACTTGACCCGGTTCGAACCATGAGCGTAAATATGATAGGAACTGCAAATGCCCTGGAGGCTGCACATTTAAACAAAGTTAAAGACCGTTTTGTTGATTTTTCCACCTCCGAAATCTTTGGAAGCATGGCCTATAAATCTACTGAAGGAAGCAATACCGTCGCGGGTTCTGCGGGAGAAGCCCGTTGGGTATATGCTGTCAGCAAACTAGCCGGAGAACATCTTGCTCATGCCTATTACAAACAATATGGATTGCCGGTAGTTACAATCAGGCCTTTCAATGTTTACGGCCCGGGACAGACCGGCGAAGGCGCCCTGCAAATATTTATTAAAAGAGCGTTAAAAAACGAAGACATATATATTAACGGCGATGGTTCACAGATACGCGCCTGGTGCTATGTTGATGATTTTGTCGATTGTATCATGCGATGTATTGAAGACCCCAAAGCTATTGGGGAAAGTTTTAACATCGGGAATGCCAGGGCTGTAATAACTATTTTAGGTCTGGCTCAAGCGGTTTGCAGGGTATTAAAGTCAAAATCACGAATTTTATTCAGAGACCAGCTTTCAGCAGATATTGAACTTAGAATACCTTCCGTAGAAAAATCAGCAAAAGTGCTAGGCTTTAAGGCAAAAGTGGATCTGGATGAGGGCATTGAGAAAACGGCCGCATGGATCAAAAAAAATCTGATTTAATGATAAAACTTGCTTCACCGGATATACGTGATGAGGATATAGAGCGGGTTGTGGAAGTATTGCAGAACGGGGACCTGGTGCAGGGGGCTTATGTTAAAAAACTTGAAGACCAGGTAACAGAATATACGGGAACGCCATATTGCAGTCTCGTATCTTCCGGCACAGCAGCTTTGCATCTAAGCCTGACTGCCTTAGGTATAGGACGCGGAGATGCTGTTATTGTTTCTGCATTCACGTTTCCGGCCACGGCCAATGTTGTGGAGGTTACTGGCGCTGAAGTTGTCCTGTGCGATGTGGATTTACAAAGTTATGTGGTCAACCCCGGGACTCTCGAACAAACTATTGAGCAGAATAAAACAAAGAACCTCAAAGCAGTTATTATTGTCCATGAATTCGGTTATCCTGCCGAAATAAAAGAAATCTCCGGAATTTGCAAAAACCATGGTCTTTTTCTTATCGAGGATGCCGCCTGTGCTTTCGGCACAATTGCAGATGAGCATCATCCGGGATTTTATTCCGACATGGCGTGTTATTCCTTTCATCCGCGCAAAGCAATTACCACGGGAGAAGGCGGCGCCGTGGTTTCAACAAATAATGGCCTGATAAAAAAAGTTAATTGTCTGAAAAATCACGGCATTGAATATACAGGCAAAATAATGGATTTTATTGCTGCCGGTTTAAATTATAGAATGACTGATTTTCAGGCAGCATTGGCAATAGGGCAACTGAAAAGGTTTGATGATGAATTGGAAAAAAGAATCATACTGGCGGACCTGTATTCCTCGCTGCTAAAAGATCAAAATAAAATCAGCCTGCCCAAACATCATACGAATCATAGCTGGCAAAGCTTTATGATTATACTTAACAAAGAAACAGACAGGATGGAATTGATTGGCAAACTTGCACAAAACGGCATACAGACAAACCTCGGCGCACAAGCAATCAATTGCCTTAGGTATTACAAAAACCAATACAATTTTAATGAAAACACGGCGCCAAATGCATCCTTACTTTTCACTAAGGGCTTGGTATTGCCATTATATGGTAAATTAAATCAAAAGGATATCTGTTTTATCTCCGAAAAATTGTTGGGTATTATTAATAGTATTCTTTGATAAAATTGTATAAAAAGAAATTGAAAATATGAATACGGGGATTAATAAAATTAAAGAACCTGACTTTATTTTTAATGAGTTTTTTACGGTAATCTTCAAGCGGTTAAGATTAAATGAAGAAATAAATGAGGGAGTAAATGAGTTATATTTAACTATTATAAAAAATCCGGGATTAAGAGTTCCTGCTTTGTCTGAATAACTCAAAAACCTCAAAAAACCATAGAACGATGGGTTAAAGAACTTAAAAAAATAAATAGAATTGAATTTAGAGGAAACAGTAAAACAGGAGGCTACTATGCAATATAACTTAGAATTAATATTATGTAAAACTTTTCCCAATTCAATATATGTTTCTAAAGAAGGATTGGTTTTGCCATTATTAGGGAAATTAATATTGGGAATATTACTGATAATTTTGTTAACCTTACAATAAATAATATGCACAGAACACATGGTGATGGAACTTTTAACCTAGACCAATTCAGGGAAATTGGGAAAAATGTTGTTTTCGAAAAAGGTGTTATGATTTTTCACCCCGAAAATATTATCTTGGGTGATAACATTTATATCGGGCATCAGGCAATATTAAAATCATATTATAAAGGACTTATGACTATTGGAAATGGAACATGGATCGGACAACAATGTTTTTTTCATAGTGCGGGAAATATTACCATTGGAAAAAATGTCGGCATTGGTCCTTCTGTGAAAATCATAACTTCTTATCACTCAGAAGAAGGGAAGAAAAAACCCGTACTGCATAGTAAACTAATCTTTAAAGAAGTTATAATTGATGACGATGCTGACCTTGGAACCGGTTGTATTATTTTACCTGGGGTAAAAGTGGGGCAGGGAGCAATTGTCGGAGCAGGAGCCGTTGTAACCTCTGATGTAATGCCATATCATGTGGTTGCAGGTGTACCTGCAAAAACCCTATATATAAGAAAATAATATGAAAATCCTTTTAGTTTCCGCAATGTTTCCTCCAATACGAACAGGAACGTCGTTTTATTCACAAAATATTGCTCAAACTTTATACAATCATGGACATCATATTGTTGTTGCCACTGTAAAAAACACTGATGTTTTTGAGGATAACTGTTCTTTTCCGGTAATCAGGCTGAAGGCATGGCATATCAACTTAAAAAATTATTTCAAACATTTAAGGTTTAGCTCTGTATATATTTTTAATTATAAAAAGTTACTTCAAATTTCTATTGATAATGATATTGAAGCTGTACTATTGGTCAATCACTATCTAGACATTGCTTTCCCTGCAATTTATGTAACCAGAAAACTGAAAATATCATTATATATTTCCGTTGGCACCCAAATGCAATCACTAAATCCTATAAAAAACAAAATATTAAGAATTTTGGACAGGGTAATATGTGGAAGATTAATATTTCCTTTTTGCAAAAATATTATCTCTTGGGATACTGAAATTGAACGCTATATTAAAGAAGTGCAAAGAAAAAGTATTTCTGATAAATCTGTTATTATACCATTTGGTGTTAACGGGGATATTTCGCAATTCAACAATTATTTGCATAATTATTCCTTAACGGGGCAAATTATTGGTGTTGGTGCTATCATCAGCCAGCGTGATTATTTATTTCAGTTAAAGGTTTTTAAAGAATTACTGAACGATTTTCCTTCTTTAAAGTTAAAAATCATCGGACACATATATATTCAGTCTCCCATAAAACTTGCAGAAGAGTTGAACATCAGAGATAAGGTTGAATTTCTTGGAGAAATGCCTCATGAAATAGTTATTGATGAAATGAAGAAATCAGCTATACACTGGATGATGCTTTCAGGCAGTTATGTCGGGTTAGGCACAGCCACTATAGAAGCTATGTTGCTCGGCATTCCTTCTGTTTCTAATGCTCCCGAGACTCTTTTAGGAACACGATTATTGCATGATTTAGAAAATTATATTTTCATTGACGGGAATAATGATGTTTTAGCAGCAAAGAATAAAATCTGTAACATACTTTTAAATCAGGATTTAAGAAACAAAATAGGACAAGGGGGAAGAAGATTTGTTCAGGAAAATATGAATTGGGATAAAGTTGCTCATAAAATGATTGAATTATTCAGCAAGACAACTTCCTCTGCATTACCATAAATATTTAAAGATTAAAATATTCGGAATAAACAAATAAAACTTTATTATTTGTATTTTTTTGTTTTGAATTTAACCCCCAAGTATGTATATGTGTTGATTATTGTCATAAAGAACGAGTACAATATAAAAATATCGAAAGTTACAATATACCTGCTGTTAGTTGAAACGTTCGAAAAAACCGCTAACAAGATATTAATAAAATAAAAAGAAACAGCCGTAATAATCAGAAACTTGTCTTTATCTAAACTTGCGTTTTTGAATAAAAGAAAGACACTAGTTAAAAAGGACAATAATACAATGATATAGACCCCCACATTCCTCAGTAAATAAAAATACATTTTATTACCTAAATGAATAATGTATAGGTAATTTTTTTTGGAAACATCCGGTTTCTTTATATTCTCAACATATCTATCTTTTATATCCTTCAGTATTGCTGTTCTTATTTCAGGTGTTATTTGATATGGTAACCAATGACTAGTACTTTTTTTATTATCTTCAAAAATATTGAGCATGGTGATTAAAGCAGAATAGTAGAAACTTGCATTTTCTTCATAATAACAGCTTAAATAATATCTTACCAACTCATTTTTTGTCGAATGTGGCTTTATATAGGTTTCTCCAAACGACTTTTTATTTTCATCATTTAACAACGTATTCTTATTTGTAATAGTAGACAAAATTCTTTGTTTTTCTATAGGGAAAAAATAATTTTTAAAATATAAATTCAGTGAAGATAATACCAACAAAACTGCAAGAAATCCCAAAGCTGTTTTTGCAATAAATTTTTTATTTCTGTATTGTTTAAAGATTAAAAACATAAATGGTATTATAAAATAAACATAGCCGTTAGACCTTATCAGCGCAAGAAATATGATAGAAATAAAAACTAAAAACAAGTACTTTTTTTTGTTTGAATAAACCAAATTAATCAAAAATGCCAGTAACAAAAAGGTAAAACTGACAAATAAAGACTCTGTGTGAAAAGAAAATTCAAACGAGAGTATTGAATTATCGAAGAAATATAACAGAAGTATAACTAATAAAAACAGAGACTTTTCATTGAAATATTTTGCTGCTGTACTATAAATATAAATGGAAGCGCCTAAAAACATCAAACTCTGGAAAACAATTACCAATACCCGAGAAACATTAAAAAAGGCGGTAAGTAAAAGCGGATAGCCCAACGGCACTTCTATTGCCATCTTTGAAATTTCTCCAATGCGATTATTTTTGATCAGGTATGCAATATAATAATAAACGTATGAATCGCTTGTCAGCCGGGGGGCGAAATAATTTATATAAAAGGGAAGCCTTGTGTATAAGAAAATCAGGATGATCAGCGACAGGCCGGTTATCAGCAAGAAGTTTTTATTTTGAAATTTCGTAACCAACCCCCGTAACATTTTTTTAAATGTTATATTTTCAGGACAAAGATAAGCCATTAAATGTTTTAATCCAGGATTTACAATACAGTTTATTATTTATTAAAAAAACATTACCTTTGTTATAATAAACAAAGATTCCGGCTTTAATTTTAAAAACCGTTTATTATATAAAAACATGAAATTTTTTTTATTAAAAATTCTGTTTCTAATTTCCTTTTTTTTATGCAGAATACAGGTCTTTGGTCAAATTCCCAATCAAAATCTTATTTTCTGGCTTGCATCCGATACAGGTGTTGTTTTAACAGGTGGAAAGGTATCACAATGGTCTGACATCAGCGGCAATAATTTCCATGCTATTCAGAGTACTGCTGCAAATATGCCCTCGAAAGTTGATTTTGTCCTTAATAATAAACCAGTAATAAGATTTAACGGAATCAATAATTTTATGGTTATCAATTTCGGAGATACGTTGCTTCAACCCAATACTATTTTTATTATTTATAAGATCAACAGCGGGGCGCCCTGTGTTTTCGACGGCGTTGCCGCATCACATACGGCCGACCGGCACGCTATTCAATATTTTTCGGGCAAAATCAATATGCATGCAGGTAGTCTTTTTGGATATAATAAGACCATTCCTTTTTCCTATATCATGAATTCATGTTCATTCAACGCGTCTAATTCCAAATTCTATGAGAACGGAATTCTTAAAGCATCGGGAAATCCGGGTTCAAGCTCAGTTCACGGTATAAGGCTTGGCTCCCGATGGAGTAATGATCTTTTTCTTAATGGAGATATTGCCGAAATAATTTTTTATGATACCTTATTAAGCGATCCTCAGCGTATTCAGGTAGAAAATTATTTAATGAATAAGTACGGTGGCAATGTCAACCTGGGAGCAGACATTTTGGTTCCTTACGGTTTTTGCGACACAAGCTTGTCTGCGGGAAGCGGTTTCAGCAATTATCTGTGGTCGACCGGCGACACCACGGCCGCTATCAGTGTAAACAAAGCTGGAACCTACTGGGTAAGGGCTTACGATATATTCGGGCGTGAGACAAGGGATACTATTAATGTTGAATATCCTTACCGAAAACTCAATTATCAGGATACCACCATCTGTTTCGGTGACACCCTGATTGTTAAACCCCTGATATCAGGCCTTTCACATTACACCTTGCTGTGGTCCGACCTGTCAACGGATACTGTTCTGCCGATCACTCAGCCGGGAAACTACTATGCTAAGATTACCGACTCTCTCGGTTGTTTTGTATATTCCGACACTATCACGATTGCCGTGAACAATTTCCCTGCTGCGGCAACGCTGGGCAACGACACTGCATTTTGTGCCGGAAACACACTGGCATTATCCGCTCCGGGATATAATGTCAGCTCCTATTTATGGACCGGTGGTTACACAGGCAGCAACCTGGTTGTTTCTACAACAGGGGATTACTGGGTGCAGGCCACCGACAACTACGGGTGCATAGCGCGGGACACCATCCATGTGAATATCATCGGGGTGGCGCCAATGGCATTGTTTGCTGCTGACAGTGTCTGCCTGAACGATACCACACACTTTACCGACCTTAGCACAGCCACACTACCCGATAATATTGTTAACTGGCAATGGTCTTTCGGTGACGGAGCATCTTCATCGGACCAGAATCCACAACACTTGTACCTCTCCGCAGGACCGTATAACAGCAGTCTTACCGTAACAACAGATGTTAGCTGTGCCGGGACACTTACTTTTCCTGTCATCGTTTATGGATTGCCGCATGCTGCGTTTTCATCTGTTCTCCTTAGCTGTACCAATACCAACAACCCATTTACCGATTTGAGCTCCTTCCCCGCAGGAGATTCTATTAACGCTTGGTATTGGGATTTTGGTGACACACAATACAGCAATATTCAGCACCCGGGACATGCCTTTGCTGATTCAGGCGCATATACAATCACACTTATTGTTTATACCGATAAAGGATGCCCGGATACGGCATCGTCCCCAATATTCGTAAAATCCCCGCTTTCACCGCCTCCTGCTGATTTTTCACTCTTATATCCTGCAAACAATGCTGTTGTGGATGACACCCTGATCAATTTTTTATGGGAGACAAGTTATGGTGCGATTGTTTATTCTTTGCAATTGGCAGATGACATAGATTTTACCATCAATCCGATCACATACGACAGTATTTTGAGTACAAACTTTACCGCAAACATTGGATTTATCCCCAGGTATTGGAGGGTTCTGGCTTACAACGTCTGTAATGCACTAACTTATTCTGCAAAAAGAAGCGTATCCTATTTCGCACCACCATCAATACCGGATTTGAAACTTTGGTTAAAAGCCGATAATGTTATATTGAATGACACAACGGTTAGTATCTGGCCCGACTGCAGTGGAAATGGTAATAATGCGGTACAGCCGGCATCAGTCAATCAGCCTGCTTATCATTCTTCAGTAACCGTCTTAAATAACAAACCCGTGGTTTGTTTTGATGGAACCAATGATTATCTAATTGCTGATTTTGGCGATACCCTCACACAGCCAAATACAATTTTTATTATTTATAATATTAACAGCGGAGCCCCCTGTGTTTTCGACGGCATTGCCGCATCACATACGGTCGACCGGCACGCAATTCAATATTTTACGGACAAAATAAATATGCACGCCGGTAATCTTTTTGGATATTATAAGTCAGTTCCTTTTTCTTATATATTAAACACCTGCAGTTTCAACACTACCAATTCAAAACTCTATGAAAACAGCATACTGAAAGCTTCAGGCAATCCGGGTTCAAGCTCGGTTCACGGTATAAGGCTTGGCTCCCGATGGAGTAACGATCTTTTTCTTAATGGCGATATAGCCGAAATAATTTTTTATGATACCTTACTTGCAGATACAAATCGTCAGAAAGTGGAACAATACCTAAGAGATAAATATGCCCCCCCTGTATATCTTGGAAGAGATATTGAAATTCCATACAACCTTTGTAATATAACTTTAGATGCCGGAGAGCGTTTCACAAATTTTTTATGGAATACCGGAGATACTACACAAACCCTTAATATTATTCAAAGCGGAACCTATTCGGTTACTGTTACAGACATATTTGGTTTTGTATCCAGTGATACCATTCAGGTTAACATACCTTATTTTATTACTCATGATACCGCTTTTTGTCTAGGGGACTCAATACTTTATTCTGTGAATATGGGCAATGATTATTCATATTTATGGCTGCCCGACAGTGTTACAACGAATTCATGTGTTATTAAACAAACGGGAGAGTATTCCATTACTGTTTTCGACACTCTGGGCTGTCACAGGACAAAATACTTTACCGTTGCAGCCGATCCCTTTGCCGAAACTGCTACTCTTGGGCCCGACAGAAAGATTTGCCGGGGGGAATATATAGGCTTGCTCAGCGGCGCTCAGGAAGCGGTGTCTTATCAGTGGTCAAACGGCACGGGAGAAAACATGATACAGATAAATGATGCTTTCGGCACATCACCAAGCTATTCATTGACCGTGAGCAGTAGCAACGGCTGTACCGCCCGCGACACCATTGCCCTGAATGTTAACGGTGTGCTTCCGCTGGTTTCTTTTACCAATGATTCCATATGTTTTGGAGACGAAACCCATTTTACAGACCTTTCGTCTGTATCGCCTCCTTTTTCAATAATTCAACGGCAATGGGATTTTGGCGACAGTACCACCTCGGATTTGCTAAATCCGGCACATTTATTTTTGCAGGACGGAAATTTTCAAACATCACTGACCGTTACAACGGATTCGGGCTGCGTAAAAACTTTCAGCAAAAATGTTACAGTGTTTTCCATGCCCCGGGCAAATTTCCTGCCTTACGAGGGGTGTAGCGGAACCGCCATAGCTTTTTCGGATATGACCTTATGCCCTTATGGAGCTTTGACCGAATGGAGTTGGGACTTTGGCGATACTAACAACCCGGAAAATGACACTTCCGTATTACAAAATCCCGAATATATTTATGATTCATCGGGCGCTTATACAATAAAACTAATTACAGCTTCTGAAGCGGGATGTATGGATTCGGCAACACATACCATAGAAATTAAGAATTCTCCTGTTGTTGATTTTTACAGCAATGAACCCTGTGAGGGATTGCCGGTATATTTTTACAGCCAGGTTACTATTCCACCCTGGGAAAGTATTACAAATTACAACTGGGACTTTAATGACGGGAACGTATCGGATATTTCAAATCCTATTCATAATTACAGTACTCCCGGCATCTATCATGTTACCTTAAGCGTTAAAAGTATCAACGGATGCAAAGCATCTATCAATAAGCCCGTTACTGTGGGAGCACGTCCTCTGGTTGATTATATGTATTCAAACACTTGTGTGTTAACACCGGTTTATTTTACAGATTCGAGCACGGTCAATCCCGGAAATATTCAAGAATGGTTATGGAATTTTGGAGGCTTGGGTTATTCACAACAGCAAAACCCCTCATTTATTTTTCAGGATACGGGATTATATAATGTAACATTAGCTGTTACGACTGATTTTAACTGTACCGACAGTATTACACTTCCAGTTAGGGTTTATCCGGTTCCTGATGCTGCTTTTTCCTTCTCTCCCGAATATGGCATACCTCCATTGCCCGTGAATTTTATCAATTTAAGTTCCGGGGCATCCAGTTATATGTGGTTTTTTGGAGATGATATATCAGATACCAATACCCATCCCGTTCATACTTATTTAAGCGAGGGGATTTATCAAATCTTACTAATGGCTTATAATAATGCAGGATGTTATGATTCGGCTTCTGATATGGTTTATGTAATACCCACAGTTTCTGATATTGCAATAACCAGTGTTGAGTATGAACTTAATGGGGGGCTTCTCTCGGTAACTGCCGGACTTATGAATGCCGGAACCAGAAAAATTGAAAAGATTGACATGTCAGTTGTATTACAAAATGAAAATATCATTCATGAAAACTGGGAGGGGACCTTACATGAAGGCGAAACCTTACAATATAATTTTTCATTTCAGATTGATGTTTCTCCCTCTGATGATATAAATTATGTTTGCGCTCAGGCTGTGCTTCCGGATATTGAAGATGACAATACAGAAAATAATAAAAAATGTTTAGCATTAAATGATGACTTTATTGTTGCAGAACCATATCCAAATCCCACAAAAGAAAATCTTAGCATTATTTACATTCTGCCTTTTGAAGATAATGTGCAAATACAACTGTTTGATATCATGGGCAGGGAAATCAAAGAGTTATTTTACGGAGAAGGCAGTGATGGGTATAATGTGTTGAATTATGATATAAGTGCCCTGCAAAGGGGCTTATATACGTTAAGAATAACGTACCGTGAAAAATCCTTACGTAAGAAATTTGTAAAATTATAGAAACTTTATGCTGCCAGAAACAAAGAATAGAAAGTGTTTTTGTTTTTTTGTATAATAGGAATATAAAATAATGTTTGAGAATAAATCAGTTGCTGTTGTTGTCCCTGCTTTTAATGAAGCCCTGCAAATTGACAAAGTGATAAGGTCAATGCCTGACTTTGTTGACAGGATTGTGGTTGTGAATGATGGTTCAACAGATGCAACTTCAGAGATAATAAGAAAAATGGTTTTTCAGGGAAATAATTCAAGCAGCTTGTTTTTGAAAAATATTTTAAACGAAGAAATATCAGATGATTATAACCGTGCCGGAAAAATTTTGCAAGACATTAACAGGGAAGAGGCTGGCAAATTTGTTTCTTCAAAAACTTTAAATAAAAACGACGAATCAGAGAGAGTTATTCTGATTGAACATGATAAAAATCATGGTGTAGGCGCTGCCATAGCCAGCGGTTATAAATGGTGCAAAGACCATAATATTTATTGTACGGCAGTAATGGCCGGTGACGGACAAATGGACCCTGATGAGCTTGAATCAATTTGCCTTCCGGTGATACACGATAATATTGACTATGTGAAAGGGAATCGCCTCATTCATGCCAGCTCATGGGTTGTCATTCCCAGAATCAGATATTTTGGGAACTCAATATTATCTGTATTAACAAAAATTGCTTCGGGTTACTGGCACGTATCTGATACACAAACCGGTTTTACAGCCATTTCCAACAAAGCCCTGAATGCCATTCCCCTTTATAAAATATTCAAACGTTATGGCATGCCAAACGACATGCTTGTTAAGCTAAACATTGCTTTTTGCACATTGAAAGAAGTTGAAATCAAACCTGTTTATTATATTGGGGAACGGTCAAAAATGCATATCGGAAAAATTATTTTACCTGTTTCCTGGTTATTGTTCAGGTCATTCTTTAAACGCTTATGGCAAAAGTATCTGTTCAGAGATTTCCATCCCTTATTTTTATTATATCACATTTCTTTTGTTTTGGGGCTGGTGTCCCTGCCTTATGGAATTAAAATTCTTTTTCTTGTGTTGGCAGGAAAAGATGCTAATCCCGTAACCGTTCTTGCATTTATTTTTCTTTTTATCAGCGGGCTGCAATCTTTGTTATTTGCCATGTGGATGGATATTCAGGATAATGAAAGATTGTATAAAACGTAATACAGTTTTAAAATTATGAGAACTGATTTTTTGGTTTTTGGTGAGCCGCTGATAGAACAAGATGAAATAGACGAGCTTTTAGATTCTGTTAAAAACTCCTGGTTGGGTACAGGGAAAAAGGTTGCCATATTTGAGAAAGATTTTGCAGCTTATAAAAAAGCCAAACATATTGCTGCTGTTAATTCCTGTACTGCCGCACTTCATTTGGCATGTTTGGCATTGGGAATAAAAAGAGGAGATGAAATTATCACATCCGCCATGACATTTTGCGGCACTGTAAACGCAATAATTCATGCAGGAGCCACGCCTGTTTTAGCAGACATTGATAGTAACACTCTAAACATTGCCCCCGGCCAGATTGAAAAAAAAATTACAAAAAAAACAAAGGCAATTATTGTCGTTCATTTTGCGGGTCGCCCATGTGATATGGATAAGATAATGCAGATTGCAAGAAAAAACAACATATTTGTCATTGAAGATTGCGCCCATGCCATTGAATCGGAATATAACTCAAAACCTGTTGGTACTATTGGTGATATCGGATGTTTTAGTTTTTATGCAACAAAAAATATTACAACAGGAGAAGGAGGGATGGTAATCAGCAATAATCAAAAAATAATTTCAAAAGTAAAAACTTTAGCCCTGCACGGCTTAAGTCATGATGCCTGGAAACGTTTCTCTGATGAAGGATTTAAACATTATTTTGTGGAGGAAGCAGGATTTAAATATAATATGACCGATTTGCAGGCATCTTTTGGCATTCATCAGCTAAAACGTATTGATAAGTATTGGGAACGAAGAAAAGAGATATGGAATTTTTATAATAAGGAGCTTAAAGATTTACCAATAACATTACCTTTTGCCGAAGTCAAAAAATGCAAACATTCCTATCACCTTTATACCATAAGGATTGATAAATCAAAATGCGGGTTGAGCAGGGATGAATTTTTACAAAGGATGCACAAAATGAATATTGGTTGCGGGGTACATTATCTTTCTATTCCGGCTCACCCTTATTATAAGAAAACATATCATTTGAAAGAAAGCGATTTTCCAAATGCATCCATATATGGCAGGGAAACTGTCAGCCTTCCGTTATCACCCAAATTGACCCGGGAAGATGTTACTGATGTTGTAAATACGGTAAAAAAAATCTTAAATCATTAAAAAACATCTAATAACACCAGGCTTACAGGTTTCTTTTTGTTTTAAAAAATTTTTTAATTAAATCGGCAGATTCATCATAAAGAATACCTTTTGTAACAAGTGTTTTGGGATGCAGAATATTTTTTTTAAACAATGTATATCCCTGTTTTGGGTCATCAGCAGCATAAACAATTCTTGAAATCTGCGACCAGAACAATGCCCCGACGCACATGACACAGGGTTCCAATGTAATATAAATTGTACAATCAGAAAGATATTTGCCCCCAAGATAATTTGCAGCCGAGGTAATGGCCTGCATTTCCGCATGAGCAGTGATGTCTTTTAGCCTTTCTGTCAGGTTGTGTGAGCGGGCAATAATTTTATTATTACATACAATCACTGCCCCGACAGGAACTTCATTCGCATCAAAAGCTTTCTGAGCTTCTTTTAATGCTTCCTGCATAAAGTATGTGTCTGATTTTTTAGGTATTTCCATATAGCTATTTGAACAAAAATAATAAATTCATAATAATTGCTTTCGGCAAATATCATTAATTTCGCATCATATAAATAAATTTTTATGTTACGAACTCATACTTGTGGCGAATTAAGGATTACAGATATCCATAAAAATGTTACTCTTTGCGGCTGGATTCAGTATTCCAGAGATTTTGGAGGAATGACATTTGTTGATTTGCGCGACCGTTATGGCATCACCCAGCTGGTTTTTAATATGGAAGTGAATGCCGCTTTGTGTGAACAAGCCCGCCAGCTGGGGCGAGAGTTTGTAATATCGGTCTGTGGCAAAGTTGCGGAACGAAGCAACAAAAATCAAAAAATACCAAGCGGGGAAATTGAAATTTTGGTTGATAGCTTTGAAATATTAAACACATCAAAGATTCCGCCTTTCACCATTGAAGATAATACCGATGGAGGCGATGAACTCAGAATGAAATACAGGTATCTTGATTTAAGAAGAAAAATCAATAAAGAAAATCTGGAATTACGGCATCGCATGTCCATTGAAACAAGAAACTATCTTAATTCACTCAACTTTCTTGAAATTGAGACTCCTTATCTTATCAAATCAACACCAGAAGGAGCCCGTGACTTTGTTGTCCCTTCACGCATGAATCCCGGGCAGTTTTATGCCCTGCCCCAGTCACCACAAACATTCAAACAATTATTAATGGTTGCTGGTTACGACCGCTATTTTCAGATTGTTCGTTGCTTCCGTGACGAAGACCTTCGTGCCGACCGCCAGCCGGAATTTACCCAGATTGATTGCGAAATGGCGTTTGTTACCCGCGATGATGTTATAAATACATTTGAGGGATTAATCAAACATCTTTTCATGAAGATTAAGGATATTAACATCTCAGAAATTCCAATCATGTCGTATGATGATGCCATGAATTTTTATGGAACCGACAAACCGGATATACGATTCGGGATGGAGTTTGTTGATTTGACGGACCACACCAAAGCCCGTGAATTTAAAGTGTTTAATGAAGCCCAAACTGTTGTTGGTATTTGTGTGAAAGGCTGTGCTGATTATTCCCGCAAGCAACTGGATGAACTCACAGAGTTTGTTAAAAAACCGCAGGTGGGCGCCAACGGAATGGTATATGTGAAATGTAATACAGACGGCACTTTTGGTTCGTCTGTCAGTAAGTTTTTTTCTGAGGATGATTTTAAACAGTGGATGAAAATTTGTAAAGCTGAAAAAAACGATTTAATATTAATTCTTGCCGGTGCAAAGGAAAAAACTCTGAAAGCCTTGGGAGAATTGCGTCTTGAAATAGGAACAAGGCTCGGACTGAGAAAATCGGATGTTTATCAACCCTTATGGGTTGTTGACTTTCCCTTGCTTGAATGGGATGAAGAAACACAACGTTTCTATGCAAAGCATCATCCTTTTACATGCCCCCGGCTTGAAGATGTTTCTTTGCTTGACACAAACCCGGGTGTGGTTAAAGCAAATGCTTATGACCTTGTTATAAATGGTGTGGAAGTTGGCGGTGGCTCCATACGAATACACAATAAAGAACTTCAGCAAAAAATGTTTAAAGTGCTTGGCTTTACAGAAGAAAAAGCTCAAAGCCAATTCGGCTTTCTGATGAACGCTTTTGAATACGGAGCTCCGCCTCATGGAGGAATCGCTTTTGGATTTGACCGCCTTTGCGCAGTATTTAGCGGCTCTGACTCTATAAGAGATTTTATTGCTTTTCCAAAAAATAACTCTGGAAGGGATGTGATGATTGATTCCCCGTCGGAAATTTCCAACGAGCAAATGTCTGAGTTGAATATTAAAGTTTTAAAATAAAAAAACAACATCGTATTCCACAAATTAGTATTAATTTGGGGAATCTAATCCCAATATTTATGATTAATCGCATTGCATTCAATCTTATTAAAACAAATTTAATACAGGAAAGACATTGAGTATAGTTGGTGCAATGCAAATCGGCATGACAACATTACTAAAAAAACTTTTTTCGATGCTTACCCCGATGCAATAAAAGAAATTATTCATCCCGATAATTTTGAAAGTTTTCTTGGTATAAAATAGTTTGATAGTTGAATCTGCGCCAGCGCCCCCAATCCATAAGTTTTCTTGAATATTACATAAAGCTTTGTACCTTTGCACTGCTTTTTTATTTATTATTATCATGGAAACAGTAGTCAGCGGTATCAGGCCTACCGGTAATCTGCACCTTGGAAATTATCTCGGGGCTTTACAGAATTTTGTCAAAATGCAAAATGAAAACAACTGTTTCTTTTTTATTGCCGACTATCATTCACTGACCACTCACCCAACGCCCACAGACCTTCATGGCAATGTCCGCAATGTTTTGGTAGAATATCTTGCCTGCGGTCTCGACCCGGAAAAAGCCACCATCTACATACAAAGTGATGTTCCCGAAACGGCAGAATTGTACCTCATTCTTAATATGAACGCTTATCTCGGTGAACTTGAACGCTGCACTTCCTTTAAAGAAAAAGCGCGCACACAACCCGAAAATATTAATGCCGGATTGCTTACATATCCTACACTTATGGCGGCAGACATCATTATCCATAAAGCAGCTAAAGTTCCTGTGGGAAAAGACCAGGAACAGCACCTGGAAATGACAAGAACTTTTGCAAAGCGTTTCAACAGACTTTATAATGTGGAATATTTTCCCGAACCCGTAGCATACAATTTCGGGCAAAACCTGCTCAAAATACCCGGCCTTGATGGGAGCACAAAAATGAGTAAGTCCGAAAACGAAAATTCGTGCATTTTCCTTGCCGATACAGCAGACCAAATCCGCAAAAAGGTGATGAAAGCTGTAACTGACGCCGGGCCATCGGAACCTAATTCTTCCAAACCTCAGGCTATTGAAAACCTTTTCAACTTGATGAAGATAGTTTCAAAACCTGAAGCAATTTCTCATTTTGAAGAACTTTATAATAATTGCACCATTCGTTACGGCGACCTGAAAAAACAATTAGCCGAAGACATGGTGGGTTTTATTGCTCCGCTTTCTGAAAAAATCCGGGAACTTGCCGCTGATAATGACTATATCCGAAAAGTGGCACGGATAGGTGCCGAAAAAGCCCGCCAAAGTGCCGGTAAAACCATTAAAGAGGTCAGGGGAATTATCGGATTTAAAGAGTTTTAAAATATTGAATATCGAATGATGAATATTGAATTTTGAAGTTAAATTGCGACCTGTGTTTCGTTTTTTTACATTCGATGTTCAATATTCATTATTTTTGTTTTAAAAATCCCTATTATGGAACCTGTAAAAGCCTTTTATGCATTGTCAACATGGCTGCTGCGTATTGCAGTGCTGGTACTTGTGTACATGATTTTTTTTGTTACCATTCGCTCGCTGAATCTCAACAGTGTTGATTTCTGGATAGCGGTTGGATTTGCTCTTTTTGCCATATTGTTGTTTATCGGCGGCTTTATGAACAAACACGGGCTGACTGTAATTTCTTCATTATTTCTTATACTTGGCTGTACTTATAAAGTTGTGATGCATTATGCTTTTCACAAAGGTAGTTTTGTGGCAATCTTTTTTATTTTCGGCGCCATTGCCATGTTCTTTTTTGCCAACGGAAACAGGAAAAAATAGGCAGTTATCAGTCAGCAGTTATCAGTTAATAGTGACGGTAAAAAAAGTATTAATTACCAAATAAAACTTTAACGCAGCCACATTATAAACTTAATGAACTCAATTAACTCATTTAACTTAATATCAATAACAACAAACATTCTTGAGCTTACCTGACAACAACCAAGAACGCGCCATCCTTGTCGGCCTGGTTACACCAAAACAAAACAAAGAAAAAGCCGCTCTTTATCTTGAAGAACTTTCTTTTTTATTGAAAACTGCAGGCGGAATTCCTGTAAAGTATTTTTTACAAAAGCTTGACATTCCAGACTCTAAGACGTATGTGGGTTCCGGGAAGATTACAGAAATAAGCACGTTTGTATCGGAAAACAAAATTAATCTTGCCGTATTTGACGATGAGCTCAGTGCCTCACAAATACGCAATATAGAAGCTTCGCTGCATTGCCGTGTGATTGACCGTAACAACCTTATTCTTGACATTTTTGCCTACCGTGCACGAACATCTTATGCCCGCACACAGGTTGAACTTGCCCAATATCAATACCTGCTTCCCCGCCTTGCCGGTATGTGGACACACCTTGAAAAACAACGCGGCGGTATCGGCCTGAAAGGCCCCGGAGAAAAAGAAATTGAAACCGACCGCCGTGTGATTAAAGACCGTATTGCATTGCTGAAAGAAAAACTGAAAAAAATTGACAAACAAAAAACCACACAGCGTCAAAGCCGTTCAGGGATGATTCGTGTGGCGCTTGTGGGATATACTAATGCCGGGAAATCAACCATCATGAATTTGTTAAGCAAATCAAATGTTTTTGCCGAAAATAAACTTTTTGCCACATTGGATACTACCGTCAGGAAAGTTGTTATTGGGAACCTTCCTTTTCTACTTTCAGATACTGTTGGTTTTATCAGAAAATTACCTCATGCCTTGATAGAATCTTTTAAATCCACGCTTGACGAGGTGTATGAAGCTGACATCCTTATTCACGTAGTTGACATTTCCCATCCGGATTTTGAAGAACAAATGGAAGTTGTTACTCAGACACTGGATGAAATCAAGGCAAACGACAAACCTGTGATAACGGTTTTTAATAAGATTGACAAATATTCTTTCGTTAAGAAAAGTGAGGACGATTTGAGTGTGCCTGATAAAAAAAATCTTTCGCTTGCGGAGTTGCAAAAAACCTGGATGGCGAAAACTTCAAACCCGTCGGTATTTATCTCAGCAACCCAAAAAACGCATTTCGACGAATTAAAAAAACTTATCTACAAGAATGTGAGTAATAAGCATGCGAAACTATACCCTTATAATAATTTTTTGTATTAAAAGAATGTCAATTATTCATGTGTCATTCTTTGGTTACCTCTAGGCAATTTATCACGATATAGGAATTATTGTCTCTTATTTAAATCACGAAGAGGAATCTGTTAATGGTGTAAAAGAAGTCTTGCCGGGATTCGGTTACTTGCCCGAATATATAAACACAATTGCCGGGTTGATTATGGCAACCAAAATCCCAACCAAACTCAAGAATAAGCTCGAAAAGCTTTTATGTGATGCTGATCTCGACTATCTCGGTCGAGAGGATTATATGGAAATATCTAACCGCCTCAGGCGCGAGTGGGATGTGTTCGGTATAAAAAATATAATGAAACAGAATGGTTCGGCTATCAAATTGAATTTCTAAAATCTCATAACTATTATTCGCTAGCTGCACACCTGACGAGAAATAAAGGGAAAATTCAAAATATTAAAAAATTACAGGAATTTATAAAAAAATAATAAATTTGTCCAAAACAAATCAAAAACCAATCATCATGACAAACCCCGAATCTGCTGATTTCATTTTAAGTGCATACGATGAAAAAATGATTTTCAATCTTTACGAAATTCCTGTCATGTGTGTGAACCCAATTAAAACCACTACTATACATTGGTTTTAACTTGTTTTTTTGGTTCTCTGGCTTATTAAGATTGCATCATGCAAATCAAACTCTCTGTCGTCATTATTACTTTTAATGAAGAGCGCAATGTAGCACGCTGTATTGATTCAGTCATCGAACTTGCCGACGATATTATTGTGGTAGATTCTTTCTCAACAGACCAGACAGAACAAATCTGCAAATTAAAAAATGTTCGTTTTGTAAGCCATGTTTTTGATGGTCATATTGAGCAAAAAAACTGGGCCGTTACACAAGCAAAATATCCTCATATTTTATCGCTTGATGCCGACGAAGCCGTTGATGAAGAACTAAAAAAGTCAATTTTATATGTAAAAAACAACTGGCTTCATGACGGATATACCATGAACCGCCTGACAAATTATTGCGGGAAATGGATACGTCACAGTTCCTGGTATCCTGACAAGAAACTTCGCTTATGGGATAGCCGAAAAGGCAAATGGGGAGGTATTAACCCTCATGACAAATATGAACTTATACCCGGAACTACATTCGGACACTTAAAAGGGAATATATTACATTACTCTTACTATACCATTAGCGAACATGTAAATCAGGTCAATAAATTTTCAGAAATAGCAGCCCATGCTTACTATTCAAAAAGAATTAAAGGAGCGACTGTTAAGCTTCTGATTTCGCCTGTTCTCAAATTCATTAAAATGTACCTAATATATTTGGGGTTCCTTGATGGATATGAGGGGTTTGTAATTGCTCGTATTTCGTCACATGCAGTGTTTTTAAAATATGCAAAACTCCGACAATTATATAAAAAAGAAAAAATCAATCCGGCGTAACCCTCGTATTATCATAAGCCGTACAGACAATATCGGAGATGTTGTTCTTGCCCTGCCGATGGCAGGTATCATTAAAAAAATCATACCCGGTGCATCTATTATTTTTTTAGGGAAAAAATACACAAAAGATGTTGTTGAACTTAGCGAATATGTTGATGAATTTCAAGATTGGGAACAAATCTCAAAACAACCCCTACAAGATAAGATTAGAAGTTTTAAAGCGATGAATGCTGATTGCATTGTTCACACTTATCCTCAACATCAAATAGCTCAACTTGCCTATCAGGCAGGTATTAGAAAACGAATTGGAACTGCCGGACGGATTTATCATATCCGTTACTGTAACCGGCTTGTATTTTTTACCCGCAGAAAATCAAAACTTCACGAGTCACAGCTTAACCTGAAATTACTTAAGTTTTTTGGCATTAACAGAACTTTTTCTCTTTCTGAAATTTCAAATTATTACGGGATAAAACATCCGAATACTTTATCCGAAGAATATAGAGAGTTAATTGATAATACTAAATTTAATCTTATAATACACCCTAAAACCAAAGGCAGCGCTCGCGAATGGAATATCAGAAATTATGCGGAATTGATCCGGATGCTTCCTGCAGAAAGGTTTAAAATTTTTATAACCGGTACTGTACACGATAACGACCTAATAAAAAAAGAACTTTTACCTGACGTGCAAACAAATGTTGTCAACTTATCCGGGAAATTTTCGCTTTTGGAATTTATTAGTTTTATTTCCAACACAGACGGAATGGTTGCCTGCAGTACTGGTCCCTTACACCTTGCTGCTGCACTTGGCAAATATGCAATAGGTATTTATCCTCCTATCAAACCTATGCACCCCGGACGCTGGGCTCCCTTGGGTACAAATGCTTCTTACCTGGTTATTAATAAAAAATGTAATAAATGCCGTTTGTTACATGATTGTGATTGTATTGAAAAAATAACACCCGAAATGGTGAAAAATAAACTGATGGATGTATTTAAAGCAGAAACCCCTGCTGTTGATATTATTTGAAAAAAATTGTAAGCAATAGTATTTTCTTAGTTAAAAAAATAATTAATATTGCTCAACAAAAAAACACATGTTCCATAGAATTTTTACATTTTTTTCATTACTACTTATCTCTGTTATATCATTGGCCGGAGAGCTTGTTATAAAAGGAAATTATTACGGCTTCAATTTATTTGTGCTGAATCCTTCTTCGGGAAATAGTTTTTGCGTAACTAAAGTGCTTGTTAATAACAACCCGACAAAAGACGAAATAAACTCAAATGCCTTTGAAATAGATTTTTCATTATTAAATGTTAAAATCGGAGAGCCGGTTACAGTAGTTATTATTCATAAAGAAGGTTGTGCACCAAAAATTATTAACCCCAAAGCATTGCAACCTTCAGAAAATGTATCTTTTGCATATATTAAAGTGGACAAAAACAGTAAGCTTCTCTGGAGTGTAAATGGAGAAATGCCTGATGAAAATTTTGAAATAGAACAATACCGCTGGAATAAGTGGATAAAAATTGGAGATGTAAGCCCTGCTGATTCACTTAAAAAAAACATATATAGCCTTGACGTACCCATGCATTCAGGATACAATCAATTTCGTATCGTTTTTAATGATGTAAACGATAATCCTGTTTATTCCAAAACCGTCAAAACTTATTCTAAAAGCGCCGAGATAACATTAGAATCAACAAAAGTTGGTGACAAAATAAATTTTTCAGCAGAAACGCATTTTGAAATTTTTGACTTAAAAGGCAATTTTATCACAGAAGGCTCCGGAAAGGAGATTGATGTTACTGACCTTGAAAAAGGAAAATACTGGCTTAATTACGATAATAAGTCGGTGAATTTTGTAAAAAAATAATTACACATTTACGGTTCACTGAAGGGTACATTAATTTGTATCTTTGCAAAAAACACCTTTTACCATGAGGGCAAAAAAACTTATTTTAATAATTATGGATGGTTGGGGTGAGGGGCCTCATGATAAAAGTAATGCCATTTATTCTGCAGAGACTCCTTTTGTAAAAAGTTTATATAATAATCCCAATGTGGCTAACACACAATTGGATGCTTCTGGCATTGCCGTTGGGCTACCTGAGGGACAAATGGGGAACTCTGAGGTGGGGCATTTAAATATCGGTGCGGGAAGAGTGGTTTATCAGGACCTTGTGCGCATCAGCAAAGCCATTGAAGATAAAAGCATAGAAAAAAATCAGGAAATAATTGAGGCATACGATTATGCACTAAAAAAAGACAAATCCGTACATTTCATCGGGCTTGTGTCCGACGGCGGCGTTCATTCACTGCAAAGCCATTTATATAAATTATGCGACATGGCTAAAGAAGCCGGGCTTGAAAAAGTTTTTATACACGCTATTACTGACGGTAGAGATACGGACCCAAGAAGCGGAATCCGTTATATTAACGAACTGCAAAAACACCTGCAAAATTCTGCCGGAAAAATTGCCACTTTAGTCGGACGTTACTATACAATGGACCGGGATAAACGCTGGGAAAGAGTAAAAACAGGATATGATATGATGGTCAACGGTATTGGCAAAAAATCCAAAGATGTGTTGCAGGCGATACAGGAATCATACGAAGATGGCGTAACCGACGAATTTATTAACCCGGTAGTTTTAACCAATGATAATGATAAACCCCTGGCTACAATTCAGTCAGGAGATGTGGTTTTTTGCTTTAATTTCCGTACCGACCGTTTGCGTGAAATAACAACAGTTTTAACACAAACAGACATGCCCGGGCAAGGGACGAAAATTATTCCTCTTTACTACCTAACCATGACAAAATATGATGATACATTTAAAAATGTTCATATAGCTTTTGACAATGAAGATTTACAGATGACGCTTGGTGAAGTATTGAGCAAAGCGGGAAAAAAACAGCTTCGAATTGCAGAAACAGAAAAATACCCTCATGTTACTTTTTTCTTCTCCGGCGGCCGTGAAAAGCCTTTTGAAGGAGAAAACAGGATAATGGTTCCCTCACCCAAAGTTCCCACCTACGATGTGCAACCTGAAATGAGCGCCTTTGAAGTAGTAACAAAAGTATTAGATGCCCTGCAAAAAAACACTTACGATTTTATCTGCCTGAACTTTGCCAACTCAGATATGGTTGGACATACCGGTGTTTATCAGGCTATATTAAAAGCCCTGAATACAGTTGACCAGTGTGTGCAACAAGTCATTGAAACTGCACTAAAAAATAGATATTCGGTGATACTTACAGCAGACCATGGCAATGCAGACATGGCCCTAAATCCTGACAACACACCTAATACCGCTCACACTTGCAACCCCGTTCCTTGCTTTTTGTTTGATATAAAATATAAAAAAATTAATCCGGGAAAACTTTCTGATTTGGCCCCCACAATTTTAAAAATTATGGAACTCGAAAAACCTTCATTGATGAGCGGATTTTCTCTTGTAGAATAAATTTTTTGCATTTTATCGGTTAAGATACTGTTAAATTTAACTAAAAAATTTTTAAACATATTATATTTTGCTAATTTTACATCAGTAAATTAGAATAATTATTTATTATCATATAATAACAACAAATGAAGCATTATTTTATATTTATCTTAGCTATCCTGCTAACATATAAGTGCTATTCTGAAAGCCAATCACAACCAACCCAATTAACAATCAAACAAAATACTTACGAAAAACTTTTATTAGTAAATACGATATCCCTTACAGATATTAATGCTTTAAAAGTCAATACGAATGCCGGCGTTTTTAATGAGTTATTCATAAAAGGTTATGGATGCTCTAATTTTATAGGCGAACCAAAATTACCTGTGTTAAAGCATCTTATTGAAATTCCGTTAGGAGCTAAAGTTAAAATAAACGCCAGCAATTCTACATATTCAGAATATAAATTACAGGATTTCGGGGCTTTTTTCCCACTGATGCCCGCTCAACCACCCTTGTCTAAAAGTGATGACCCCACTAAAATTGCTTTTAAACAGAATGGTGTTACATACCAAAGCAATAAATTTCTTGAACACGAACTAGTTACAGTAAAAGCCAAAGGGACTATGAGGGGTATCAACATAGGACTTTTAGAAATTTCACCGGTTTACTATAACCCGGTTCAAAAAACTATTCGTGTTTACACATCCATAAATATTGAGATTGTATTTGAAGATGGTGATAATGATGCCACGATAGCGAATAAAGAAAAATTTTTCTCTCCTTATTTTGAATCTTCTGCTGGTAAAATTTTAAATTACAAAAAACTTCCTGTAAAATCTAATCTTACAAGGTATCCGGTAAAATATGTAATCGTTGCTGACCCTATGTTTCAAAGCACATTACAGCCTTTTATAGAATGGAAGACAAAAAAAGGTTTTACCGTTATTGAAGCTTATACCAACGATGCTGCAGTCGGAAATACAACAACATCTATCAAAACATATCTTGAAACACTTTATAACGCTGCATCACCTACTGACCCAGCCCCTTCTTTTGTGCTTTTTGTCGGGGACATAGCTCAGGTCCCCGCTTTTAACGGGACAGAGGGCTCACATGTTACTGACCTTTACTATTGTGAATATACCGGTGATTTTTTGCCTGAAGTATATTATGGAAGATTTTCAGCAACAAGTACAGAAGAACTAACTCCGCAAATTGAAAAAACTCTGGAATACGAACAATACACTATGCCATCAACCACATTTCTTGACACCTGTGTAATGATTGCCGGGCAGGATGCCTCAAACGGCCCAACGTATGGAGACGGACAAATTAACTATGGTACTGAAACATATTTCAATGCTGCTCATGGTTTGTATTCGCATACATATTTATTTGCCATTTCAGGGAGCAGTGCTTCACAAATCATACAAAATGTTAGTACCGGAGTGTGTATGGCCAACTATACGGCGCATGGCGGCCCGGATGGATGGTCTAATCCCGCTTTCAGCATCAGCGATATCAATACGTTAAACAATGCACACAAATATGCTCTTCTGGTTGGTAATTGCTGTCTTACTAATAAATTTGACGACCCACTGTGTTTTGGCGAAGCCTTACTTCGGGCTTCCGGTAAAGGGGCCTTGGGCTATATAGGAGGTTCTAACAGCACATACTGGGATGAAGATTATTACTGGGGCGTTGGTTACCGTTCTTATCCATCCTCAAATCCACCATTACATGCTACTTATGATGCTGCACAACTTGGTGCCTACGACCGCACATTCCATGAGCACGATGAAATGTTTGGCGAATGGTTTGTCACACAAGGACAAATGATTTCGGCAGGAAACCTGGCGGTAACACAATCAGGCAGCGGAAGTGATTCATATTATTGGGAAATTTATCATCTTATGGGCGACCCTTCATTAATGGTATATTATTCAGAGCCACCCGCAATGTCGGTTAATTATAATCCTCTAATGCCACTTGGAGTTACAACATTTGATATAACAACGGATGCTCCTTATGCTTATGCTGCTATTTCAAAAGATGGCGTTTTGTATGGCGCTTCGCTGGCGGATTCTTTAGGAAATGTTACTTTGAACCTTAATCCCATTACAACTCCCGGAACTGCGGATCTGGTAATTACATGCCAGAACAAAGAGCCGTATATAGGCACCGTAATTGTTGATTCTCCGGCGGGGCCTTATGTTTTATACACTAAAAACCATGTCAGTTTAAGTACTAACGGAGATTCTCTGGTGGATTATAATGAAAGCGTTGTACTTGATGTTACTTTAAAGAATTTCGGACAAGCAGATGCACAAGGAGTCAATGCTGTTATTTCTACTTCGGATCCTTATATCAGCATTACAGATAATTCACAAACATGGGGAACAATAAACACAAATTCGGAATCTTTACAAGCCTCTGCATATGCATTTTCAACACAAAACTTCATACCGGATCAACATATTGCCAATTTTAACATTAATATTCAAGATAACAATAGTAATGTTTGGAACTCATCATTTTCATTCAAAATCAATGCCCCGGAACTGCTTATTGGTAATTTTTCAATTAATGACGATGCTGGAAATAGTAATGGAGCTTTTGACCCCGGTGAAAACGTGGAAATAGTTATAACATCATCAAATGTGGGCCACAGTGATGCCCCGGGAACTACAGGAACATTGACGACAACAAGTCCTTACGTTACCATTTCGAACGGAGTTTTTAATTTCGGCACATTACAAAAATCCGGCTCCGCTGATGCCTCATTCGACATTACCGTTTCTTCTTCTTTGCCTGATACTGCAGAAATAGAGTTTACGTACACACTTCAGTCCGGAGCTTACTCCGGCACAAATCATTATAATGTAGGTGTCGGAAGGGCTAATGAAGATTTTGAAACCGGTGATTTTACAAAATTTGAATGGCAGCAGAGCGGGAATGCACCATGGATTATTACAAATGTTGGCCCTTACGAAGGAGCTTACAGTGCAAAATCTGGCGAAATAGGAAATAACCAAACATCAGAATTATATATCACACTTGAGGTTTCACAACCTGATACTATTTCGTTTGTAAAAAAAGTTTCCTGTGAACCAGGTTCTAACTGGGGCGGCACATATTATTGGTACGATTATCTTGAATTTCTTATTGACGGAACTTCAAAAGGAAGATGGGACGGGGTTGATGTCATGTGGAGCACGGTTGAATATCCTGTTTCGAACGGCACTCACACATTCAAATGGACTTATAATAAAGACGTTTATTCTGTTGAAGGAGAAGACTGTGCATGGATTGATTATATCATGTTTCCTCCTTCCATTAAAGTTATTTATAACCTTGAAGATATTGCTTCTGATGATAATTCAGTTTTTTGTTATCCCAATCCTGCGTCCGGATTAATCAACATTGGTTTTACTTTAACAGAAAAAACAAAAGTTAATCTGTGTTTATATGACTTGAACGGGAAACTGGTGGATACCTTTCTTGACAATAAAGAAAAATCAGAAGGAACCCATAATATGCTGGTTAACTCTTCAAAATATTCCAAAGGTATTTATCAATTAGTTCTAAAAGGAAATAATATCATCAAAACTGAAAAAATTGTAATCATTAATTGAACCTTATGAAAAAGTTATTTTCCTTTTTTATTTTAGCCTGTATTGGTTTTTTATCCTTTGCACAAAATTGGGTGAATATCAACTCAGAAACTCCCAAGGCTGCAAAAATACTTCTCACAGCTGCTGATATAAATAACTCGGCTTTTAATGTTGAGTTAAAGGGTTTTTACATCGAAAATGTTACTATACCACAGGGACAAAAAATACGCATTACTGTCGAAAATACAACGCCTATTCTGGAGGCAGGCGCCCCCGACCTTCCAAAAACTGCTACATCTCTTATCGTCCCGGATAATCAGGCGATGGATGTGGTTGTAACTTATTCCAATTATGTTGAATATCAGAACATAGATATTGCTCCATCAAAAGGCAATTTTACACGCGACATTGATCCGTCGACAGTACCATACACTTACGGACCTGCATACAGCCAGAACCAGTTTTATCCCGGAACACTTGCAGAGCTCAGAGAGCCATACATCCTTAGAGATTTCAGAGGGCAAACGGTCATAACTTATCCTTTCCAGTATAACCCAGTAACAAAGGTTTTGCGTGTTTATCACAATCTATCTTTAAATGTTGTCCCAACACAAGGCCAGGTTATCAATCCCTTTATTAGAACAGAGCCATTAACAAAACTCAATAAAGAATTCAGCAATATTTATAACATACATTTTCTCAACTATAACACCAACTACAAATACACTCCTCTTGACGAACACGATAGAATGTTGATTATTTGCTACGGTAATTTTATGTCGGCTATGCAGCCTTTTGTTGACTGGAAAAATGATATAGGTATTCCAACTGAAATAATAAATGTTTCAACAGCAGGAACTACTGCTGCAGCAATAAAAACTTACGTTACAAATTATTATAACACCAATAAAATCAGCTTTTTATTACTTATTGGCGATGCAACACAGGTTCCCACTTTTACCGTATCAGGTGGTGGTTCCGATAACACATATGGTTACTTAACAGGTAGTGATCATTATCAGGAATTTTTTGTCGGGCGCTTTTCTGCTGAAACTGCTGACCATGTTGCTATCCAGGTAAACCGAACTATAAGGTATGAAAAAACACCATCTACAACTTCGGGTTTATTCAATAAATGTATTGGCATTGCTTCTGATCAGGGGCCAGGAGATGACAATGAATATGATTATCAGCACATTAGAAATATTAATACAGATTTATTGGATTTTACATATACAAGTCAATATGAATTTTTCGATGGTAGCCAGGGTGGTAGTGATGCATCAGGTGATCCCACCCCCACACAAATATCGGTACCCTTAAATGCTGGAGCTGGCATCATAAATTATACTGGACATGGCTCAAATACTTCATGGGGCTCCTCAGGTTTTTCAAATACAGATGTTAACAATTTAACAAATACTAATGTCTGGCCTTTTATCTGGTCAGTCGCCTGTGTAAATGGTAACTTTGTAAGCACCACCTGTTTTGCTGAAGCATGGCTCAGGGCCGGCACCAGTAGTCAGCCTGAAGGAGCTGTTGCCACTCTGATGTCAACAATAAATCAAAGTTGGAAACCACCCATGGAAGGACAGGATGAAATGGTTGATATCCTGGTGGAAAGCTATGTAAACAATATCAAAAGAACTTTTGGCGGATTATCGGTTAATGGTATGTTTAAAATGAATGATACCTATAATGATGTTGCCATGACAGATACCTGGACTATTTTTGGGGACCCTTCATTAATGGTCAGAACCGATGACCCTCATGCCATGGTTGTTACACATACACCTTCCATTATGATGACGGAAACAAATTTTCAAGTTAACTGCAATGCCCCCGATGCATTTGTCTGTTTAACCATTAATCATCAGATCATTGGAAGCGGTTATGTTACTGCAGGAGTGGCAAACATTACCTTCCCAACTCTAACTACTACCGACAGTATTCTTGTAACAGTTACAGCTTTTAATTACACACCCTATCAGGGGAAAGTTGCAGTTATTGACATAATGTATCCTGACGATGCTCAAGCGCTTAATCTTTTCGAGCCGCAGCTGTCGTATAATTGTACAGGCGTTGCCGTCGAACCCAAGCTTATTATTAGAAATTCCGGGACAAACACACTTACGAGCTTAAATGCCACCAGTATTTTGAACGGAACACCATCGTCCGTTGCCTGGGCGGGCAGTTTGGCAAGTTTTGAAACCGATACCATCACTTTCCCTTCGGTTATGTTTAACCTTGGCTCAAATAACTTTGCCGTGTATATTTCACAACCAAACGGAAATACAGATGCTAACCGAGCCAATGATACTATTAAAAGAACTGTAAACGTTGCAGATTTACCTGTAATCAGTTCTTTTACTGCAAACAATTTAAGTTCCTGTTCTGCGCCATTGTCTGTTGAATTTACAAACACCAGCCAGAATGCTATTTCATACTTATGGGATTTTGGTGACGGAACAACAAGCACAGAACAAAATCCTATACACGAATTTGATGCTCTGGGTGTCTATGATATTACATTAACTGCTAGTGCAGGAGTATGCGGTAACGACATTAGTTTTCAGGAAGGATACGTCGTTGTTGGCGCAACACCACCTTTGATTCATGATACATCATCCTGCGGAGAATCCAGTTTTCTTCTCACAGCAACGGGTGACGGTACTATTTATTGGTATGATGTTGCCAGCGGTGGTACACCTTTAAATACCGGAAACTCATATCAAACTCCTACATTATCTTCCACAACTACCTACTATGTGGAAAATGTGGTGGAAGGAGGAACATCATATACTGCAAGAACAAATAAAACAACATCAGGTGCAGAAAATGTTACCGCAGAGCAGGGTTTGATATTTGATGCCTATCAGCCCTTTATTTTAAAATCAGTAAAAATTTACTCAACATCAAATAGCACATCCAGCAAAACAATCACTTTGAAAAATTCTACAGGGACTGAGACCTACGGAACAATTACTGCTACTAATGTTCCGGTCGGTGAAAGTCGCGTAACACTTAATTTTAATGTACCCGCCGGCACAGATTTGAAGCTGGTTGCTCCGGGTTACAGTAATCTTTGGCGCGACCAATCTACAGCCGATAATATATATCCATTTACTCTTACAAATTTATTGCAAATCAAAACAAGTACTGCAGGCACAACTCCGGGAAGATATTATTATTATTTCTACGATTGGGAAGTTGAACTACCTGACTGCAACAGCGCACGCAGTGCTCTTACCGCATTTATCAATGATGCCGAACCTACAGCAGATTTTTCATTTAATATGAACGGAGCTTCTGTTACATTCTCTGATCAATCCACAGTAGCCTCATCATATTCCTGGAATTTCGGAGACGGAAGTTCTAGTTCTCTGCCCAACCCCACACATACTTATTCAACTGAAGGAACTTTCACCGTTGAACTAACTGTTTCAAATGGTTGTGGAACGGATGTTATTACGAAGGATGTTACAATCACATTCACGGGAATTAATGAAACTTCAGGTGTTTCTAATATAAATATTTACCCCAATCCCTCTGCAAACCAGTCGGTAACTTTATCTTTTGTAAATATCAATTCCGATGTGAACATTAACATTTATAACCTTTTGGGGAACCTTGTTGACCACATAAGTAAATCTCAAATCACAAACGGAGTGAACTCCATTACATACAATACCGCACATTTGCAATCCGGTATTTACTTCGTTGAATTCAACTTTGATAAAAACAGGAAGCTTAGTAAGCTTGTAATAACGAGATAAAAGCAACCGTTACCAAATAAAAAATGCAGGATTGAAGTCCTGCATTTTTTATTTCAAACCACACTGGGTTTATTTCAATTTCATTCCAAATGTAAGAAGAACATTGTTTCCTCCAATAGAGTTGTTCACAGGATAGGGTACTGAAGAGTATAAATAATACTTTTCTTTCGACATTATATAAGAATAAGCAAGGTCAACAAAAAACTTATCAAATCTTAACCCCAGTCCACCACTGAACGTATGCCTTACACCATCATTTATGTTAGATTTATAAGGACTGGAATTATAAGCATATCCGCCCCTTACGCTTAACATTTGGGTGGGTTTCACCTCAAAACCTGCACGAACATTTGATTGCATCGTATATAAATCGTGAATAGCCCTGTTTTCTTGTGTAAAACGTACTGTAGAAGAACGCAGGCGGGCATTTCTGTAATCCACATATTCATATTCAGCAGAAATCAAAGCATATTTACTTATCACAAAAGCAAATCCGCCATTAGCCCTGAAAGGAGAGTTAAGTTGATAATCAAACACTCCGTTCGGGGATTCTGAATAATATTTTGTGCCATCGTCATAATAGGCAGTTATATCCGAACTCCATTTATCTTTCATAGAATAAAAAGTCGGAGTGTGAATAGAAGCACCTATTCTTACCCAGTCAGCAGGGCGATATATGATGCCGAATTTAAAATTGAAGCCTGTTCCCTGAGTGTTTAAAAACTGATTAAAGGTCATTTTTTTAAATTCGGGAATAGAATCTGACATATCTGTTTCTTCGTACGAAGAAGTTTCGGTATATTTTACAAAAGGAAATCCAACTGTCCCACCGATGTATAATTTATCATTAAAATTACCGCCAAGAGTAATTACCATTTCGTTACTTGAGCCACTAACACTGATACTTTTACTTTGCAATGTTCCACCCATAAAAATTGGGCTCACATAATGTATCAAACTTCCGGCTGTATCAATGAGAAAAGTATTAAATGCAAGTTTGGCATCAAATTCATAAAGGTCATTGGGGACAGTTCCTTCTGCCTTGCTTAAAAAATCATCAACAATTGAATTCAGGTAATTTTCTCCTTCAAAATATCCATTATAATTAAAATTGTTTAAACGATTAAAACCAAAACCGATTTGTATTGCTTTGCAAACAGACTCTTTTTTAGGAACAAAACTAAATACTGCTCCCGCACTGTTTAAATTAAAATTGTATTTAAAATCATCCGTTTCATTTTTATTATATTCGGATTTCATTTTAACAAAATAATTGCCAAGGGTTACGGATATTTCTTTGCTCTTATATATACCAATCCCTGCAGGATTAATACTTAAAGAAGAAAAGTCACCCCCTAGAACTCCAAAAGCACCGCCCATAGCGGTGGATCGGGCAGTGCCCCCATAATAGACCTGTGAATATCTTAGGGCATCCGTTTCATTCTGAGCATGAATAACACTAATAAAGATTACTATAAGGCCGATTACAATTACTATTCTTTTCATTTTTATAAAGATTTTTAATAAACAATAATTATCTTCTTCCAGATGAACCCGGTGAGCTACTTCCTGAAGAGCCCGACCTGGAACCAGAACTATAATTGGAGCTGCCTCCTGACCTCGGTGATGAATAATTACTGCTTCCACCTGATTTTGACGGGGAAGAAAAATTTGATTTATTCCCCGAATTCGAAGGTGATGAAATATTATTCCTGCTGCCTGAATTAGAAGGAGGTGAATAAGTATTTTTACTTCCGGAGTTTGAAGGACTTGAATAATTGTTATTCTTTGTCCCGGATGGCGAAGAAGTATTGGTATTATTATTCTGTGGAGCTTTATAGTAATTGTTATTTGAATTACTTGGAGAATAATTGTTAGGTTTGTTATACACGTTATTATCCTGCTTGTTGTTCTCAGGAACACTATAATTGCTTGGGTTTGAATACTGTTGTTGAGGTTTAACTTGAGTATTGTAATTCGGATTACTATACGGTTTAATATTTGTGGACGGTTGCTTGTTGTTGTTTTGGTCTTCAGGTTTCTGATAGGTGTTATTTATTTTGTTTTGATTTATGTTTGTGCCTGTGTTTGAATTTGGCTTTGTGTAGTTATTTGAATTGGAGTTTGTTCTGGTACCGGTATTTGTGCTTGGCTTTACAACATTGTTAATATTAGCAGGAGTTTTTCCTTGTGTGCCGCCTGTATTTATATTAGGCTTGGTATAGTTATTTATATTGGGATTTGTTTGGCTCCCGGAATTCACATTAGGTTTTACAACATTGTTAACATTAGTTGGGGTTTTCCCTTGTGTGCCACCTGTATTTATATTAGGCTTGGTGTAATTATTTATATTGGAGTTTATTTGGTTCCCTGAGCTAATATTTGGCTTTACAACATTATTATTTATCGAATTATTTCCCGAAGCATTGTTAGGAGTAGTTACATTATTAATATTATTCGTAACTCCCGGCTTCACACTGTTTAAATTATTATCCTTTATAATGTTATTGTTATTTGTAACATTAATTGGGGATACGGTTTTCCCAAAATGTTCTTTAACTCCCTTTCCAGCATTTTGTGTTACCGAAGGTTTATTAATCAAATTTGGATTAATAATTCCGGAAGACACGACATCATTTATGTGAGCCTGAATATATTTACTTCCGAAAGAAGGGTTGCCATTGGTTCCGTTATTATTATTGGTATTACCTCCAATACTTTCTCTGTGACCATAATAATAGGAGTTATTGTCATAACTATTGAAATAGTAATCGGGATTATATCCATAGTATCCATCGTAATAACCATCCCAGTATCCATTGTAATATCCATTCCAATACCCATTATAATATCCGTTGTGGTATCCATTGCAGTAACCATAAGGGTAACCCCCGTAATAACCACCACCCCAGTATCCATAATAATTCCATCCATAATTATACCAGCCGGAATTATAACCCCACCAGGGACGGAAATAGAAAGAAGGCCACCACCAGTTATAACCTACATATATGCTTGTACCCCAAAAGAACGGGTCATAATTATACCAGTAATAATTTGTATAATAATCATCATAATAGCTATATCCGGGATTATAATCATAAAATCTGCGAATTCTTGATGAATATTCATAATCATAATAATCATCATAATAGTAATTGTTAGTTACGTAAGTATTATTATTATCGTCGGTGTAGGTTTCCGAAGTGGTATAATCGGGATTTTGCCCAGAATAATCGTATTCATAAGATTTATTGATAACGGAATCATCATTTCCAACTCCCGAATCATAATATCTGTTTTCAGTATAATTTATATCCTGATAATTTTCCGTTACACTTTCTCCATAATTATCGGGATTTGCAGGAGGTTTTACCCTTACAGAGGGGTCATTTGTTGTTATGGTTGCCTGTTCGTTAGGGGTATTTTTCTGATACCCGTAAACTTCATCATATCCGGTTTTTGCCTGATATGCTGTATTGCAAGAAAGCGCAAAACTTAACATTGTTAACAGGAACGAAATTTTAATTATTGTTTTCATGGTACATCCTCCAAGTTTTATAATTTTATGTTTTGTTTTTTACTTAGTTTTGTTTCGTTTTTATTAAACACAAATTCTATACCACATTTTTATGGCTAAAGATTTTATTACAAAAGAAGAAAATTATTCCCAATGGTATAATGACCTGGTTATTAAAGCCGACCTCGCTGAAAACTCTGCTGTAAGGGGCTGCATGATTATTAAACCTTACGGATACGCTATTTGGGAGAAAATGCAAGCTGCGTTGGATAATATGTTTAAGGATACGGGACATTATAATATGTATTTTCCAATTTTCATTCCAAAATCTTTTTTCAGCAAGGAAGCCAGTCATGTTGAAGGTTTTGCCAAAGAATGTGCGGTAGTTACACATTATCGACTAAAGAATGCACCTGACGGAAATGGAGTAGTTGTTGACGAAAACTCCAAATTAGAAGAAGAACTTATTATCAGACCAACCTCGGAAACCATTATTTGGGATGCATACCGGAACTGGATTAAATCATACAGGGATTTACCTATTCTGGCCAATCAATGGGCAAATGTGGTTCGTTGGGAAATGCGAACTCGCTTGTTTTTAAGAACAACGGAATTTTTATGGCAGGAAGGCCATACAGCTCATGCTACCGAAGCCGAAGCTCTGACAGAGGCACTGAAAATTCTGGATGTTTATGCAAATTTTGCTCAAAACTGGATGGCAATGCCGGTAATAAAAGGTATTAAAACTGTCAATGAGCGCTTTGCCGGAGCTCTTGAAACCTATTGTGTTGAAGCCCTGATGCATGATGGAAAAGCTTTACAGGCCGGAACATCTCATTTTTTGGGCCAGAATTTTGCCAAAGCTTTTGATGTTAAATTTTTAAACAAAGAAAACAAACTTGATTATGTCTGGGCAACTTCATGGGGAGTTTCCACTCGTCTAATGGGAGCCCTTGTAATGACGCATTCTGATAATAACGGGCTGGTTTTACCCCCAAAGCTTGCACCTATACAGGTGGTTATTGTTCCCATATTTAAAACAGCAGAACAGTTTTCCCGCATCAGTGAAAAAGCCCTTAACATAAAAAAAGAATTAGAAAAAAAAGGCATATCTGTTAAGTTTGACGACAGGGATACTTTAACTCCCGGATGGAAATTTTCTGAATATGAGTTTAAGGGAGTTCCTATACGCCTGGCTATTGGTCCAAGAGACCTGGAGAATAATACAGTTGAAATTGCAAGGCGCGATACCTTGGAAAAATCTGTTTTTCAGCTAACAGATATTGACAGTAAAATATCACACATGCTTGAGCAGATTCAGCAAAATCTTTTTCAGAAAGCTAAGAATTACACCGACGATAATACGTCTTACGTGAAAAACTGGAAAGAATTTAACGAAGTTCTGGAAGACAAAGGTGGTTTTATTTATGCTCACTGGGACGGAACTCCGGAAACTGAACAAAAAATCAAAGATGAAACCAAGGCAACCATAAGATGCATTCCGCTGAACAATCCAAAAGAAACAGGTAGTTGTATATTTTCAGGCAAAATATCAGAACAAAAAGTAATTTTTGCACGTGCCTATTAAACTCAAAATTTTTAATATATTTGCATATAATTCAATAAAATAGTAACACATTATGGCAAGTTTGAATAAAATAACACTCATAGGTAATTTGGGAAGAGATCCTGAAATAAAATATATAAATGAAACCAACCCTGTTGCAAAATTCAGTTTGGCCACCACAGAATCATACAAGGATAAAAACGGCGAATGGGTTGACAATACGGAATGGCATAATATAGTCGCCTGGCGTTATCTGGCCGAGAAAGCTGCTAAAAACCTTAAAAAGGGGATGCAGGTTTACGTTGAAGGTAAAGTAACCTATAGAAATTATGATGATAAAGACGGAAATAAAAAGTATATTACAGAGATTGTGGCAAGCAATATTATTAACCTATCGCGTAAAGAAAGCAGTTGTTCTGATACTATTGTAAGTGATAATGTTAATAATGAAGACTCATCCTCTGCCAGCTTTCCGCCAAGTTCAGGCAATGAGGTGGGCTCCGACAATCCGACAACCGACGACCTTCCTTTTTAATAAATATTTTTGAATAATCCGTAAATGGATTTACCCAACCTACTTACAATAATTTTTTTTCTGGCTATACTAAAACCTATAACTTCGAGGATTATTATTGCATTTATATTTCTTTTTCTTTTACTTATTTGCAGTGCGCTGATGTCTGGTTCGGAGATGGCTTTTTTTTCATTGAGCCCTAAAAAAATTGATGAATTAAAAAACAAGAAAACAAAAAACGCCCAGCATATATTCACGTTGTTGGAAAACCCTCAGAAGCTACTGGCAACATTGTTGATAGGAAACAATTTCATAAATATTTCTATTGTTATCATTGCCACATACATCACCGTAAATTTATTTGACCTTAGCGGTCATTATGTTTTAAGCTTTCTGCTTGAATTTATTGTAATTACTTCACTAATACTACTCTTTGGTGAAATTTTACCTAAAATTTATGCCAGCCAAAAGGCAATAAATTTTGCTCATTTTATGGCCAAGCCATTGATTATACTTGAGAAAATATTTTATCCATTGAGTTCCATTCTGGTCAAATCCACAAGCACGATAGAGAAGAAATTGTCTCAAAAAAAACAACAAATATCTTTTGACGAACTTTCTGAAGCCATCGAAATAACCTCTGACGCTAAAACACAGCAACAAGAAAGAAAAATTTTGAAGGGTATTGTAAAATTCAGTGACATAGAGGTTTCGGAGATAATGAAACCCCGAACTGATGTTGTTGCTGTTGAATATAGCACAAAATATTCCCAATTAATTAGCTTTATCAGAGAAAACGGATTTTCAAGAATTCCTGTATATCATAAAACATTTGACCACATTAAAGGTATTTTGTACATCAAAGATTTGCTTCCATATCTGGATATGAAAACCGGATTCAAGTGGCAGAATTTGATACGTCCGCCTTTTTACGTGCCCGAAAATATGAAAATAAGTGATCTGCTGGGAGAATTTAAAAGCAAAAAAATACATTTGGCTATTGTTGTGGATGAATATGGGGGCACATCCGGTATTATTACTCTTGAAGATATTATTGAGGAAATAGTGGGAGATATTAATGACGAATATGACGTTGAATCAGATGAGTATTTTTGCCGGAAAATTGACGATAATAACTTTATTTTTGACGGCAAAACATCGCTAAACGACCTAGCAAAAAAAATAAATATTAATCCCAATTACTTTGAAGAAACCAAGGGAGAAGCAGATTCTCTGGCCGGATTAATACTTGAAATTACCGGGAAAATACCTCAAAATAATGATATTGTAGAATTAAAAGACCTGTTGTTCACTATAATTTCCTCAGATAACAGAAGAATAAAAAGGGTAAAAATTACTCTTAAAGCAAATGAATCCACAATTTATGAGTAAGAAGTTCATAATAATAATTACCTTTCTATTCTTAATTGCTTGCGACAATAATAATTATGTCCCGAAACCAAAAGGATATTTCAGAATTGATTTGCCAAAAAAACAGTATGTGGCTTTTGACAGTATATGCCCTTATACATTTGAGCGACCTGTATATTCAACAATAAAACCTGACAGAAGAGATAATGCTGAACCGTTTTGGATTAATTTAGATTTCCGACAGTTTAACGGAATGCTTCACCTAAGCTATAAAAAGGTAATATCAGATAACGACCTCTACCAATATTTTGAAGACACGCGCATGTTTGTGAACAAACATATTGCCAAAGCTGATAATATTGAACCTTCTTATTATGAAAACGACACAAACAAAGTGTATGGAATCATATATGACATTTCCGGTGTTGGAGTTGCATCCACATTTCAGTTCGGGGTTACCGACAGCACTAAGCATTTCCTGAGAGGCGCTTTATATTTTAACGTACTTCCTAACAACGATTCTCTTGCACCTGTGATTAATTTTATCAAAGAAGATGTGCATCATCTTATCCAGACATTGAGATGGAAGTAGGTAGTATTTAGTTTTCAAGAAAGCTGTTTACTTGTTGAATAAATTCCTTTGGAGCATCTGCATGTACCCAATGCCCTGCGTTTTTTACAGTAATAATTTTTGCATCTGGAAAATAGCGTGAAATTTCCTGTTCATCTTCAGAAACAATAAAATCGGATAATTCACCTTTTAAAAACATTACAGGTTTTTTAAATGTGTTTTTTTCAATAATCGGACACATGAGTGTTTCAATATTGGATTTTATTACCGGAAAATTTAATTTCCATTCGTAATAACCCTTATCTGTTTTTTTAATATTCTTCAATAATAAATTGACAACTTTTTTATCCCATATAAAGTGTGAAATTTTTTTTTCAATCTGAGAAAAAGTTTTAAGCATCGAGAAATCTATGCGGGTCATAACTTCCAGTAAGTTTGTTATGTTTTTATTCCCGGTATATTTCCGTGGTGCAATATCAACTACTATCAGTTTTTCTATTATTTCAGGATATTGTAATGCTAAGGAAATGGCTATCCTACCACCAAGAGAATGCCCTATTACAAATGCAGAAGAAATCCCAAGCCGCTGAAACAATTTATTAATATCTTCTGCCATAACATTAATGTTAAAATCAATGCTATGCGGCGAATTGCCATGATTGCGAAGGTCGGGCAAAATCACTTTGAATTTTTCTGCAAAAACTTTAGCAATTGTAATCCAATTGTCGGACATTCCAAATAGGCCGTGAATAATGACTAATGGAGTTCCTTCCCCAAGGGTTCTGTAAAAAAGTTTCATATTCTACAACAATTCGCCGGCAAGGTTTGCCAATTCGGAGCGTTCACCCTTTTCAAGTTGCACATGCGCATAAATCGGGTGATGTTTAATTTTATCAATAAGCACCGAAAGCCCATTACTTTCTGAATCAAGATAAGGGGTGTCTATCTGAAAAATATCTCCTGTGAAAACAATCTTAGTATTTTCTCCTGCGCGTGTAATGATGGTTTTTACTTCGTGAGGTGTGAGATTCTGGGCTTCATCAATGATAAAGAAAATATTTGAAAGGCTTCTGCCGCGAATATATGCCAAAGGTGTAATAACAAGTTTTTCCTTTTCAACAGCATCCGTTATGTTTTTATATTCCTTGTCTCTTTCATCAAACTGGTTTTGTATCATTTTTAAATTATCAAATAACGGTTCCATATACGGATTAACCTTTGATTTGATGTCTCCCGGCAAGTAACCGATATCTTTATTGCTCAGCGGAACAATGGGCCTTGCCATATAAATCTGTTTGAAATCCCTTTTCTGCTCAAGCGCACCGGCCAGAGCGAGCAATGTTTTTCCTGTTCCAGCAACACCTTGTAAAGTCACAAGTTTAACGGCAGGGTTTAATATTGCATGTAAAGCAAAAACCTGTTCGGCATTACGGGGCGTTATTCTGAAAGCTGAACGCTTCTCAATGCGTTCTATTAATCCGTTAACGGGATTAAAAAATGTCAGGGCCGAACTTCTTGTGTTTTTTAATATAAAGTAATGGTTTGGGATGGGGGTTTTCAATCCTATATCTTCCGGCAGGCAAAATCCTTCGGTGTAAATTTTATCAATCACTGTTCCGGGAAGATTTTCTATTAGTGTTTTTCCTGTATAAAGGGATTCGATATCTTTTATTTTCCCAGTCTCAAAATCTTCGGCAACAATATTCAGAGATTTTGCTTTCAGACGCAGGTTGATATCCTTAGTAACCAATATGACTTTTTTGTCGGGATATTTGCGGATAAGCGATAGCGTTGAATTTAATATCCTGTGGTCCGGTTTGTCTTCGCCTAGTATTTTGCACGCATCAGGTTCACCCTTTCCATTTATGACAACGATAAATTTTCCGCAATTTTTAAAATCAAGCGGTATCCAATCCTGCAATGTAAAATCAGCAGAAAGCGTGTCTATAATACGTATAAATTCTCTCGCTTCAAAATTTTTAATGTCGTTGCCTTTTTTAAAATTATCCAGTTCTTCAAGTACAGTAATAGGGATGGCAACATCATTGTTTTCGAAACTTCTTATGGCATTGTGATTGTAAAGAATTACAGAGGTGTCAAGGACAAATATTTTCTTTTCTTTACCTGCTTGTTTTTTGGGCATAGAACTCTGATGCATTAAAATGGTTTGCAAAAATACTTCTTTAAATCTTTATTTTTTTTAATGCTGAGCAGAGTTACTCACATAGCGCCGTTAATAAAAAAATTTACTAAATTTCTCCAAAAAACTTTATTAATAAAATTCCATTTAAATCTGATATAAGAGAGCAACTTGTTGATTATTTGAGTTTTTCCCGAGGGTCTTTTCTTAGGTCAACCAGCCATCGGCCTTTTTGTTTCAGCAGATACACTTTTTGAATCCCACCGTCATAAGTTTTATAATTACAAATGGCTTCCCGGCCATTAATAACACAGTCAACAAATTCTGATTTATTATCCATAAGAAGGATTTTGTCTCCACCACCCATATTTGATAAGGTTTCAATAAATTTTACAATTTTGATAGTATGTTCTGTACCAAGTTCTTTTGCCTTGTCAAACTCATTATTATTCAAATGTTTAAAAAACAATTCTGAAGTTTTTTCGGGAGTGAGGCGCCTTCCGTTCTGACCTGTTTTACAAGCAAAACCAATAAAAATCAATAACACAAATAAGCTATTTTTTGCTGTCATCAGTTTTTTGATGTTTTAAGAAATCATTAACCATTTTAGTTTTATCCTTAGGGACTTTAGCTTCTTTTTTCAGGTCAACGAGCCATTTATCGTAAACTTTAATAAGTAAGAGTTCATTTTTAATATTGTTAGCCAGGTAATTACAATATGCTGTGTCGCCCTTTTGTTCACAATCAAGCAAAACAACTTTAGTATCCATAGGTAATTTATCCTGGCCGCTCACTGCCTGCAGTTGGTCCATAAAATCAACAATTTGTCTTGTTTTGGTCGTACCATATATCTTTGCCTTGTCATATTCCTGATTATAAAAATGTTTAAGAAAACGATTAGCAACTTTTTTTGGATTTTTTGAACGCGAAACATCAAATAATGCGCAAGATGAAACGGCAAAATACAATAATATAATGACGACTAATTTAACAGAACTACGAGCAGGTGCCATGGTAATTTTATGAAGGCTTAAAATTAGTATTTTTTCGTAAATTAGCCATGTTTTTCGGGAAGAAATGATAAGAAAAGAGACTATTCAAAACATTTTAGATGCAGCAAAGATCGAAGAAGTTGTTTCCGATTTTGTTTCATTAAAAAGGCGCGGTGCAAATTATGTAGGGCTATGTCCCTTTCATAATGAAAAAACTCCTTCTTTTACTGTATCCCCGGCCAAAGGTTTTTATTACTGTTTTGGTTGCAGTAAGGGTGGCGGAGCTGTTGATTTTATCATGACCCATGAACATTTAAGTTATCCCGATGCACTGAAATATCTTGCTGAAAAATACCACATTGAAATTGTTGACGAAGTTCAGACCGAGGAAGAAAGACAGATGCAGTCTGAACTTGAAAGCCTTTACAACCTTGTTGCTTACGCTCAGAAACACTTCACCAACAACCTCTACAATACAGAGGAAGGCCTTTCTGTGGGTATGTCATATTTTAATGAAAGAGGTTTTAACCAGACCATCATTAAAAAATTTCAATTGGGCTATTCACCAGCAGCCTGGGATAACCTGACAAAAAAAGCCCTTGAGAATGGCTACAAAATACAATATCTTGAAAAGACAGGCCTTTCTATTAAAAAGGAAGACGGAACTTATTATGACCGTTTCCGGGAAAGGGTTATATTTCCTGTTCACAACCTGACAGGCAGGGTTATCGGCTTCACAGCAAGAATACTGACATCGGACAAAAACAAACCTAAGTACATTAATTCGCCGGAGTCAGACATATACAATAAAGGCAAAACACTATACGGAATATTTTTCGCCAAGCAAGCTTTAGTTTCTAATGATAACTGCCTTCTTGTTGAAGGCAATACAGATGTCATATCCCTTTTTCAATCCGGTATTGAAAATGTTGTAGCTTCATCAGGGACTTCGCTCACAACAGAGCAAATCAGACTTATTAAAAAATTTACTAACAACATCACGATAATATATGACGGGGATGAAGCCGGGCAAAAAGCTTCTCTGAGAGGTACCGATATGATAATTGAGGAGGGCATGAATGTCAGGATAGTGATTTTACCCCAGGGCGAAGATCCGGATTCCTTTGCAAGAAAAACGGATGCCATACAGATAAAAAAATTTATTAAAGAAAATTCCGCAAATTTTATTTTGTTTAAAACCAAACTTTTACTTGATGAAGCTAAAACAGACCCAATAAAAAGAGCAGAACTAATTAAAGAAATAGTTAGAACCATATCACTCATTCCCGAACCGATTCATCGAAGCGTTTACATTAAGGAATGTGGAGACCTGATGCAGATATCAGAGCAATCTTTGATTAACGAGCTTAACAAACATCTGAGAAAAAAATTAAAGAAAAATATTTCTCAATCCGAAACACATAACGAAGAAGAACTTGTACCTCCCGAAACCATTGAATACAAAACTGAAAAACAATTTCTGCCTGACAAGGACGATTTGTCTTCTCTTGAAAGATACCTGATGTGGATTATTCTGAATTTTGGTGATGAAAATATGCTTGTTGAAACAAACAATGATGGGGTTAAAGAAATAATTTCAAAAAAAGCTATCTTGTTTATTTCGCAAATACTTAAAAAAAATAAATTTTATTTTCATGAAAAAATACTTCAGAGCATATACGATGAGTATATTCATATTATGATTACTACTGGGCATTCCGATATTCTACATTTCATCAACCATAAAAACCTTGAATTTTCAAAAACCGTTATCAGCATTCTGAGCCGCAAATACGAACTAAGCAAATACTGGGAAGAAAAATATAAAATATATACACCCAGGCATGAAGACGATGACAGGAATGTATTGGTCAATGACATCTCAAATACTATTAATTCTATAAACCTTCATCTGATAACAAAAGAAATTTCTGATATAAAAAATGAAATAAAAAAACTGCAGAAGGAAAATTCTGAAAATCCGGAAATACTTATTTTGCTTGAGAAACTCAAAGAAAGGCAATCAACCCGGGCAGAAATATCGAAGAGTCTTGGGAGGGTGATAAACTAATACGACAAGTATGTGTGGAATAGCCGGTTTTTATTCAGAACAAAACATTTTTTCAAACGAAGATTTGGTGAAGATGACGCAACGTCTGCAGCACCGCGGGCCGGACGCTTCCGGACATTTTTTTGACGGTTATATAGGATTAGGGCACAGGCGATTAAGTATTATAGACCTAAGTGAAGCAGCCAATCAACCTATGCTTTCCCACGATAATAATTTTGTAATAGCATACAATGGAGAAACATATAACTTCCGTGAAATCAGAGAAGAAATATTGAAACAACGCACTATCAAATTCCAGACATCCTCAGATACAGAAGTAATTCTTGAAGCTTTTGCATTATGGGGAGTTTCTTTTGTAAATAAACTTAACGGAATGTTTGCTATTGCCATATTTAATAAAGCAGAAAAAAAATTATATTTATTTCGGGACAGGATTGGCATTAAACCCTTATATTATTTTTTTGACGGGCATAATTTTGCGTTTGCTTCTGAGATTAAATCTCTTCTGACAAGTCCCTTTATAAAAAAATCAGTTAAGATTAACCGCTCCTCAATCAACGAATTTCTTTACCTTGGTTACATACCGGAACCACATACCATTTATGATAAAATATATAAATTTCCCTCAGCTTCTCATGCAGTTGTGAATAGCGAAGGAATATTTATTTCATCTTACTGGAATATTGAAGAAAAAATAGAAGGTGATTTATTTAGCGATGAAACCCAGGCTAAAAACAAATTGAAAACTCTGCTTGAGAATTCTGTAAAATACCGTTTAATTAGCGATGTGCCGTTTGGTACTTTCTTAAGCGGAGGCGTTGATTCAAGCCTTGTTACTGCAATTGCTCAGAGCGTTAGCTCCAAACCCGTTAACACTTTTTCCATACGCTTTGAAGATTCAAAATACAATGAAAGTGCTTATGCTCAAAAGGTTGCTGACTATCTTGGCACCCGGCATCATGAATTTAAGGTTACAGAAAAAGATGCAATTGCATTAATTCCTGAATTAATCGATGTATATGATGAACCTTTTTCTGACTCGTCGGCCATACCTACTATGTTAGTTTCAAAATTGGCGCGTAAATACGTTACCATGACTTTATCGGGAGATGGAGGAGATGAATTGTTCATGGGTTATGGAGCATACAACTGGGCAAGACGTATGCAAAATCCTTTTTATCGGGCTTTTCATAAGCCCATTTACTTTAGTTTATCAATGCTTGGTGACAGATACCGGCGTGCTGCCCATATTTTTGATTACCCGGGCTATTCAAAAATAAAAAGCCATATTTTTTCACAGGAGCAATACCTTTTCAAGTGCAATGAAATATTTAAGCTTCTGCATCCGGATTTCAGGCAAGAAATATTGCTATCCGAAGATCTTAAATCAACAAGTATTTCAGCCAGTGAAGCACAAGCTCTGTTTGATTTGAAATATTATCTGAAAGACGATTTGTTAGTAAAAGTTGACAGGGCCTCAATGAAATATTCCCTTGAAACCCGTGTTCCTCTGCTTGATTACAGAATCGTAGAATTTGCATTTAACCTCTCAGAAAAACTTAAAATAAAAGGAACTACACAGAAATACCTGCTGAAAGAAGTTTTATATGATTACATCCCCAGACAATACTTCGACAGGCCCAAATGGGGATTCGCCATTCCGTTAAAAAAGTGGCTTAAAAATGAATTAAAATACCTTATTGACGAACATCTTTCAGAAAGCATAATCAAAAAACACAACATTTGTAATTTCAGGAAGGTTGAAGAACTTAAAGATTGCTTTTTAAATAAGGGTTATGATTATATTTATAACCGGCTCTGGCTGCTTATTGTCTTACATAGGTTTTTTGACAGAAAAATATCTGACAATTGATTTTATAAAGTACTTTTTTGTCTGCGGATTCTTTAAAAAACAAAATGTTCCATCACTGTATAGTAAAATTATCCCAATCCACTCCCACATTATATTTTTCCCTGTATTGAGTTAATTCGTTTTTACTTAATGTAATAGTTTTAATTCCTTCTTCATAATCATCAAAATTACCTATGATTTCTCCTCTGGGGTTTACAATCATTGAATTTCCTGAATATTTAATCTTTCTGCCGTCTTCTCCAATACGATTTAAGCCTATAACATAAGCAAGGTTTTCAATGGCGCGTGCTTTCAGCAAAATCTCCCAATGATGTTTACGGGCTTCAGGCCAATTGGCAATATAAATCAGGATATCATATTCAAACTTTCCGGTAGTATAAGTATTTTTTGCCCAAACAGGGAATCGCAGGTCATAACAGATTAATGGACAAATACGAAAATCATTCACTATAAAAACATGTTTTTGTTTCCCGGAGCTAAAATAATTATGTTCGTTGCCAAAACGAAACAGGTGACGCTTGTCATAAACATGATATTTCCCATCAGTTTGCATCCACACCAGGCGATTATAACATTTACTTCCATCATCAAAAATAAAACTTCCCGCAATCACAGATTTGTATTTCATTGTTTGATGCCTCAACCAACTTACTGTCGGCCCATCCATATTTTCAGAAAAATCCTCAATATTCGTAGTAAAGCCTGTGCTAAACATTTCCGGGAGCAAAATTATATCCTGGTGGTTTTCAATTTGGTCAAATATTTTATTTAATTTTTTATAATTTTTTTCTCGTTGCTCCCATATAAGGTCATACTGGACAAGAGTTACTTTTATATCTTTCATAATTCTGCAATTATTTATTTAAGTTCCCGCTTTTGTTCAAATTGAGCATAATTAAAGATAATCCCAGATACCAATTTTGATGATTACTTGATTAATAATACAAATTTAAAGTTTTTATAAAAGGAATTATTTAAAAAAAATGAATTCCTTTTGAGAATAAAAAACTGTTTTATACTTTTACAAAAAAATACATTTTTTATTATGACAAAAAACATTGATAAAGTAAAAACCATAGATAAGGTTAGTTTTAAAAATAAAAAAGTTCTGATACGTGTTGATTTTAATGTTCCTCTGGATCAAAACCGTCAGATAACCGATGACACACGCATAAAAGAATCGATTCCGACCATTCAGAAAGTATTGAATGACGGAGGAGCTGTAATATTAATGTCACATCTTGGCCGACCCAAAGGAGGTTACGAACAGGATTATTCTCTGACACCTATTGTGCCAAGGCTTTCTAAACTTTTGAATCGCAATATAATTTTCACTAGAGATTTGTTTGGCCCAAAAACTTTTGAGGTTTGTGGCGCTCTTAAACCTGGCGACGTTGTACTTCTGGAAAACCTGAGGTTTTACCCTGAAGAAGAAAAAGGCGATAAAAAATTTGCGAAAGAGCTTGCTTCACTAGGTGATGCATACATTAACGATGCTTTTGCAACAGCACACAGGAAACATACTTCAACAGCAACTATTGCAGAGTTTTTCCCTAATAACAAATATTTTGGTTTATTACTTGCTAATGAACTCCACAACCTGAACTTAATTCTAAACGAAGCAAAGCCTCCTTTTACGGCCATTGTGGGAGGGGCTAAGGTTTCATCAAAAATTTCCATTATTAAAAACCTTATTAATAAAGTTGATAATATCATTGTGGGTGGCGGTATGGCGTTTACTTTTATTAAAGCTTTTGGTGGAGAAGTCGGCGGTTCGCTTATTGAAGATGATAAAATTCCTGAAGTTAAAGAGATGGTTCAGGATATGATGCTTAAAGGTGTCAATCTTTATATTCCCACGGATGCTATAATTGCCGATGGTTTTTATGATGAAGCCAATTTTAAAGAAAGCCCTGTGGATAAAATAAAAGGCGACTGGATGGGGCTTGACATCGGGAAAAAATCATGCCGCCGTTTTGCAGAAATAATTAACAAATCAGAAACCATCCTGTGGAACGGCCCCATGGGTGTTTTTGAACTCCCCAATTTCAAACAGGGAACCAAAGCCATTGCCATAGCTGTTGCCAGTGCTACTATCAGCGGTTCCTTTTCTCTTGTTGGCGGCGGCGATTCCGTAGCTGCGATTAATCAGTACAACCTTGCCGACCAGATCAGTTATGTTTCAACCGGCGGCGGGGCTATGCTCGAGTATATAGAGGGAAGAGAGTTGCCCGGTGTGAAAGCTATTATAGATTAATTTGTGATAATAAAACACTATTTTTTATTGTTTTGCCATTCATGAGTTTTGTGTTCAAATCTTTTACCCTGTCGAGAATTGCAATTTTTTTTATTGCAATCATTACAGGTTTTTATATTTTAAAATACGACAAATGGACAGACGAAAACGGAGTGATAACAAGTGATGTTATTTTGTATTATGCCTATTTGCCGGCAGCTTTTATATATAATGATATTTCACTTGAATTTACCAAAGATGAAAAGACAAAAGGAGAGTTCAGAATATGGTCGTTAAAAGACCCCACGAAAAAACATGTTTTAAAAATGAGTATGGGTGTCGCTTATCTTTATGCTCCTTTTTTCGTGGTGGGGCACTGGTATGCAAAGTTAAGCGGGAATAGCGCACTTGGATACTCAAAACCTTATCATATTGCGTTGATGATTAGCTCATTATGCTATCTTATTATTGGCTTTGTTTTTTTAAAAAAATTATTAAAAATGTTTTTTAATGAGTTTGTCACAGCTTTCACGATATTACTCATTTTTATTGGCACAAATTTGTTTTATTATGCCACCCTGCAGTCCCCAATGTCACATGTATATTCTTTTAGTCTCATCACTGTATTTGTATTTTATACCATAAAGTGGCATCAAAAAACAACACTGACAAGAACAATCATTCTGGGTGTTTTATTAGGAATAATTTCATTAATAAGGCCAACAAATGTAATAGTGGGCTTATTTCTACTACTTTATAATATTAAAAGCGTAAAGGATATTAAAGAAAGATTTTTTTTCTTTATTAAAAAATTTCCACATTTAATTCTTATCGCAATATGCGCTGTATTAATCTGGTTGCCACAATTTTATTATTGGAAAACAGTAACAGGACACTGGATGTTTTATTCATATCGTGATGAAAACTTTTTTTTCAATTCACCTGAAATTATTTATGGTTTGTTTAGTTACAAAAAAGGTTGGCTGCTCTACACACCTCTAATGTTTTTTGCTATCGTTGGGATAATTATTTCCTATAAGCACTTAAAACAACTCTTTTTCCCTACAGTCATTTTCTTCGTATTTAATATTTATATTATATTTTCCTGGTGGTGCTGGTGGTATGGAGGAAGTTTGGGGCAACGGGTAATGATTGATTCCTATGGTATTATGGCGATATTTTTAGCCTTATTTATTCATTGGATTTGGCAAAAAAAATTCTGGATAAAAATTCCATTTCTTTTATTAATTCTTCTGACGGCATTTATGAGTGTTATTTATACAATACAATATAAAAGCGGGGCTTTACATTATGATGCAATGGGAAAAAAAGCTTATTGGGATAATTTCGGGCACCTTGAGCCACATGGCAATTATTGGAGCGATATAGAATGTCCCGATTACGATAAGGCGATGAAAGGCATGTATGAAATAAAAAAATGTGACTAGCAATGAGTAACAACAAACCTATTTTAAGAAAATTTTGCACTCCAGAAATAATTCTTATGCATTTTTCAATAAGTATTTTGTTTGGTTTTACTTTTTTTATGATAAATAAAACTTTAGATTACAAGGTGAACTGGTACCTTGATAGAAACTTTGCAAACCCTTGGTATATATATTGCCTGATAATTTTAGGAACAGTACTTCTGGCGCATTTAGGACTGACTATTTTTTATACTTTTTTCAAAAAAATAAACAAATAACAACGTTATTTGATTAATTATCACTCTTTAGCAGATTTTATTATATTAATTTCCTTTTTAATTAAAGGAATGCTAAACGGAGCTATAACGCTTACAGGCTTGTATAATAAAGATTTTTCTTTAATATCTGGAGTAATAATTTTTTGATTAATATCGAGTTTACAAAGAATATAAAACAGCAAGCTAATTATAAAAGCATACTTTAACAGCGAAAATAATGCGCCAAATAGTTTATTAAAAAAACCAAGGGATACAAGGTCCATCAATTTTTCTATCATTTTAGCAATAACACGAACCATTATAAGTACGGCAATAAAAACAATTATAAACGCAATAGCCGAAGTATAAGATGCGTTTAATGAAAAGTTATTTATCAACAACCCACTGACAAAATCGCTGAAATAAATACCTGCAAAAACGCCCAGAAAAAGTGCCGCTAAACTTGCCAATTCAATGACTAAGCCTTTCCTGAATCCTTTAAAAAATCCAATACCTAAAAGTATTAATATTACTATATCAAGAAAATGCATTTATTTTTTTAAGCGGCGTGTAAGTTCTGTAGCATAAACAAAATTGTTCAATTCCTCATTGTCGGTATCAAGTACCATATTGTTATCCCCTTCCCACCAGAGTTTTCCTTTATAAATAAATGCCACTTTATTTCCAATTTCAATCACCGAATTCATGTCGTGGGTATTAATAACCGTTGTAATCTGATACTCCTGCGTAATTTCACTGATAAGGTTATCTATCAGGATGGAAGTTTTCGGGTCAAGACCGGAATTTGGTTCGTCACAAAATAAATAACTTGGATTCATAGCGATGGCCCGGGCAATAGCAACCCGTTTTTTCATACCTCCGCTCAATTCGGCGGGATAAAGCATATTTACATTCTCCAGATTAACCCTTTTCAGGCAAAAATTTACACGGTCCTGTTTTTCTTCAAGAGGTTTTTTTGTAAACATGCTCAGCGGAAACATCACATTTTCCTCAACAGTCATGGAATCAAACAATGCGCCACCCTGAAACATCATCCCTATTTCCTGACGAATGGATTTTCTTTCTTTAAAGTTCATATCCGTAAAATTTCGCTCATCAAACAACACCATGCCTTCGTCAATATCAAGCAATCCAACAATGCATTTCATAAGAACAGTTTTCCCCGATCCGCTCGGTCCTATGATAAGGTTGGTTTTCCCGCGTTCAAAAATCAGGTTGATATCATTGATAACTTTGTGTTCACCAAATCCTTTCGATAAGTTCCTTGTTTCAATCATCCGAGCATTATTTGGGTGATAAGAAGGTTAAATAAAATAATTAATATACTGCTGGTAACAACAGCTTTAGTGCTTGCTTTTCCTACTTCAAGAGCACCACCGTATGCATAATAACCATAATATCCTGATACAGAAGTAATAATAAAAGAAAAAACAGCCGTTTTTACCAGCGAATAAAAAATTTCAAATGGGATAAAATCAAGTGTAATGCCTTCGTAATATGCGGAAGAAGTGACAATGCCAAAAGTAACAGAAGCAAACCACCCCCCGAAAATGCCAAGAAACATACTTATAATTACCAAAATTGGAAATATAATTACTGAAGAAACAATTTTAGGCAAAATCAGAAAATTGGCTGAATTTACACCCATAATTTCCAGTGCATCAATTTGCTCTGTAACCCTCATGGTACCTATTTCTGACGATATTCTGGAACCAACTTTGCCGGCTAAAATCAGGCAGATAATGGTTGGAGAAAATTCCAGTACAATGGATGCGCGAGTAGTAAACCCAACTGTGTAGTCAGGTATCCATGCGCTGGTAGAATTATAACCTGTTTGAATGGCAACAACAGCCCCCATAAAAACAGAAATAAATGCAACTATTCCCAACGAATCTAGTCCAAGGTTATTTACTTCGGTGATGATTTGGCTACGAAAAACAGAAGCTTTTTCGTGTTTGGTAAACACCTTTCTCATCAAATCTATATACTGCCCGATAGTAAACAGAGTTTTTTTCAAATGCCGGATATTGGTTTTGCGAAATTAAACAATAAATTAAAACGTTAATACATAAATACATTTTGTGTATTATTGATTTTTGATTTATTTTTGTACAAACAATGAAGATGAAAACAGTAAAAATTACAGGGATTGTGTTTGCTGCCTTTATTTTTTTTTCATTTACTTCCTGCAAGATATCTCAACAGCATAAATGTAAAGATTGCCCCACATTTTCGATAAAAAAACCCACAGAAACAAAACAAAATATATGAAATTAAAACGAGTTGTTCTTGTGTTCATCATTGTTGGCATGATGGTATTATTGTCCTGTGCTGCCAATAGAAATTACCGCTATAATCAATGTCCAACATTTAGCAACAAGACTAATACTTTTGAAAGCCCATTGAAGCGTGGATAAGGAAAATCTTTGGCGTTACCTGCCAGACCATTCTTATGAAATACTTTGCAATTGGCTGGAAGCTTACTCGTTGCAAATAAAAATTACACGGGAGCGTAATAGTAAAACCGGCGATTACCGTCCCCCTGATAAAAAAGTAAATTACCACAGGATAAGTGTAAATAACAACTTAAATCCTTATAATTTTTTAATAACCCTGGTACACGAATATGCGCACTTACTTACATGGGTGACATACAGAAATAAGGTAAAGCCTCATGGCAATGAATGGAAAACGATATATTATAATTTGTTGTTTTTTTTATTAAGCAATTCTATTTTCCCTAAAGATATTGAATACATTATTGCTAAACTTATCGCCAGAAGATACCCCTCAGAAAAAAGCGGTGAACAAAACCTGGCAAGAGCTCTTTCATCATATAACTCTCACCTTAACAATACCCTTCACCTGGAAGACTTACCTGAAAATGTTACTTTCAAAACCAAAAACAATATGTCTTTCACAAAAGGACCTAAAATAAGAACGAGATATAAATGTTTTTGCCTTGATAACCGCCGATGGTATTATGTCAGTGCCCTGATGCCTGTTTTGCCAAAAGAATAGTAAAACCCCCTGATTTTGTTTTTTATATATTTCTGTATGAATCAGTTTAATGATTATTTATATTTTTGCACCAATTTTCTAAATTAAAAGAAAAACATGGATAATAACTTTTGTGTGATAATGGCCGGAGGAATAGGTTCTCGTTTCTGGCCCATGAGCCGAACCACCCATCCGAAACAATTTCTTGATATTCTTGGCACGGGAGAAACACTTATACAACAGACTTTTAAAAGATTTGAACGTATCATCCCTAAAGAAAATATTTATATAGTTACCAATGCATCCTATGCTCAGCTTGTGAGGGAACAATTACCTTTTATCAAAGAAAACCAGATTATATCAGAACCATCACGCAGAAACACAGCCCCTTGTGTTGCTTATGCTTGTTATAAAATAAATGAAAAACACCCCGAAGCAAATATCATTGTTGCTCCTTCTGACCATATCATCCTTAAAGAAGACGTTTTTACGGATGTGATTAAATCCGCTTTACTAGCCAGCAAAGCAAATAATTGGCTTTTAACTATTGGTATAACTCCCAGCAGGCCCGACACAGGTTATGGTTATATACAATTCAAAGACATTGATTCTTATCCGGCCGACAGTAGATTGAAAAAAGTTAAAACTTTTACCGAGAAACCGGGTCTGGACATGGCAAAGCAATTTCTTGAAAGCGGTGATTTTCTATGGAATTCCGGAATTTTTATCTGGTCAAACAAAAGTATTTTAGAAGCATTTGAAAAATACCTGCCCGAAATCAACGACGCTTTTAAAAAAGGAGTTGGAATATATGATACTCCCGAAGAAATAGTTTTTATCAGGGAAACTTATACTGTTTGCAAAAGCATTTCTATTGATTATGGTATCATGGAAAAAGCTGACAACGTATATGTGCTTTGCGCTGACCTAGGGTGGTCTGACCTTGGAACCTGGGGTTCGCTTTACGAAAACCGCCAGCAAAATGAAAACGGAAATGCTGTAGTCGGTAAAAATGTTATCATGTACGACAGTAATAATTGTATTGTAAACATGCCCGAAGACAAACTTGTGGTTTTGCAGGGCTTGAACGACTATATTATTGTTGAATCAGAAAATGTTTTGTTGGTATGCCGTAAGAATGACGAACAACAGATTCGTCAATTCGTGAATGATGTCAGAATTGAAAAAGGCGAAAAATATATCTGAAAATCACCTTTTTACTCATTATTCTTAGCTGTTAAAAATATGCTCTTACCTGCACGCTGCCAACGTGTATGATTTTATTTTCCCCCATTTTCCTGCCATCATAAATTATATCCAGTTGTATATTATTTCCTAAATTATATTGAAAGGACAATCCCCAGGTGATATTTTGTCCGCGCCTGAAACCATTCAGCATTTCATAAGCGACAGAAGTATTTTCATCTGCATTAAATGCAATGTTGATATAGTTTGCTTTTGCCTGTAAAGTTCCTTTACCGGGGAAATTATATTTGCCTTCAAGGCCAAAATTATGAGTTACTGCTCGAATAAGGGGTTGCGCTTCAATATTTTTCTTGTCGGAAAAAACATAGGTCAGGCTGGTGCGAAATTTATTTCCGGGTTGAAATATAAATTTAGGCTCAACTTTCCAAGAATCAATGGTGTAATTTTTTTCAAAAAAATATTCCGAATCATATTTTTTTCTTCCAATTTCAAACTGAATATTAGTGTAAAACTTACGGGTAATATTCCACCTGACTTTACTTCCAACGAATTCCTGAGAGCGTATTTCATAACCATTTAACAATAACAATTTAGAGTTGTTGAACTGATAGGAAACTTCGGCTGCAATTTTCGGGTTGTTCTTATTAAAAAACAAAACTGATTTAAACACAGTACTTAGTGTCATTAAAGTCGTATCATCTGCACGGAAATAAAAGGGGTTATAGGCCTGTAATAAGTTTACGTTGGTGCTTTTATGCGCCACACTATATGTTGTCAACAAACCAAAACGCGATATAATTTTCCTTAAACCGGTTTTATTTTTCCAGGCATTTGCAGGCTCAATATTTAACACCTCGCTAAACCCATTGGAGTATGTCTTGATATAATCATTGGTGGGTGTAAACACCCTTATATAATTAGCCTGGTCGGTAAAAGCAGCTATTTCAAACTCATTAATCTGTTTAATTCCGTCGCTGTTATAGTCCGACCAGGTATAAATACCCTGCCCGGCAGGAACTTCAATATAAGAATATTCTTTTTTCTCCTCCATACCGGAGCCAACTTCATAATAAGTTGTAGATTGAAAAACTTTTTTTGCAAAATTGGTATAATATTCCAGCCTTCCCAGCAATATATTTTCAGGTTTGTTAGTGCTGATAGTTGTATCTTTGAGCTTCAGCATGCGGTATGTAGCCCTCACTTTAAATATATGCCGGGGATTTTTCGCCAAATCAACATTCAGGTTGATATCATCGGCATCGGAAGCCAATACAAGCTTGTTTTCAACAGGCAGATAATCAAATCTTTTTTTATAGCTTACATAATATTTGTTTTTTGCAGTATCAGGACTCCCAAAATAGGCTTCATAAATATTAAAAGCAAAACTGTTAGCTATTAGGGTTTGAGTTGTATCCGGTTTAAACGTATTGTGTTCCTGCTCTTCACGCACTCCAAGCGAGAACCATTTGAACTTTTTTACCAAATGTGCTTTTTGTTTAAAATAAATAGTTTTATAATTTGGTGTACTTGTATTCAGATAACTTCCGCTGAACGTCAGGAAAAAATTCTTCCAGTCTCCGTTAACGTCAAGTTGATTCAAGAGGCCTTGGTAAGAACTGCCATGCGTATAATATTTAAACTGATAAATAGCATTTTGATTTTTATTATTTTGTACACCAAATTTCAGTCCGCTAATATTTTCATCAGCTGATAGATTGTTTGTCAGGTTCCAGTCGCGCATGAATTCAACAGGACGGTATTGCTCAATAGGATTAAAATACCTGCTCACCCATTCATTACTGATATCCGCTATAAGTTTCCATTCGTTTTTACTTTTTTTTGCAAACGGGATGCTGTTGTTGACAGAAGTTTTTAACGCATATCCAATATCATCTTTTTTATTCAGAGAAGAAAAAAGATTTTTATCATAGATACTTAAAGCGCCTTCCACATTTATGCGGGTTGTTTTTCCAATAGCATAATCCAAAGCCAGCGAATACATCTGGTTTTTTTTCGGAGCTATAAGAAATGTAAGTGGTTCATAATCTCCTGAGGAATTTCCACCTTGCGGAGCTACCCATTTAAAAACCCTTCCGTTGGCTGAGCTTTGCGAAAGAACATAATTGCCTTTCCCTGAGCCAACATAAGAAAAGCCCAGCCGGTAAAAAGCACTGTCAGGATTGGTTGAATATACAAAAACCGAATCATAAATCACCAGGTTTACCACCGTATCAATCATTTTGTACATTACGTATGTGTTTGAAAATTCCAAACTATCAATATTGGGAACAATGGCAGCCTGCACACTGTCTCCAATATCCGATAATAACTGTTTCTGGCTGTCGCTCAACTCTTGCAGCAATGGCTGGTTCTTTAAATCCTGTTCCGAGAAAAAATTAAATCGTACATTCAGTTTTTTATACTCCATGCCTACTCCTGCGAAAAACATGGTACGGGCATAATAACGGTCGGTATATTCAAACTCCACCACAACTCTTTTATCTTTAGTAATCATGTTTTTTGGGGTAAAACTTACTTCCCCCGTATTGTAATCTATCACATAATCGTTTTCCTGTCCCCGGGTTAGCAGGATACCGTCAATATAAACGCGTTCGGTTCCGGCGAGAATAATAATATATGTTTCGTTGTTATTCCCCATAAGTTTATAGGGGCCCTGATTGCCTTCAACAACAGCAAGAACATTTCTTGCATAGCGCCCTTTTGACAATGCACCGCTGCCTTCGAGCTTCAGTTTTACTTCATTTTCGGGGCGCTTTTTTGAGGAAAGTATTAAGTTTGACTCTATCAAAACCCCCTGAGCTTTTTTGTAGAAATTCATAAAATATCCGGGGGGGCGATTTATTTCAAAATCACCGGCAATGAGTTTATTGTTCTTATTAAACAACTGTATAAAAACTTTATCGAATTCCTGTATTTGCTGGGTGTTCCCATCGGGTTGTATGGGTATGTTGTTGTCGGTAATGGCAGCAAGAACTTGAATATTTTCCGATAAATAGCCCGACAACTGAAGGTTTAAACTTGAGTTTACAACCAGGTCCTGATTGTTACCAAAAGACACTCCACGAGAAATATTCCCGCTACGGTTGAGTAAACCCCACTTAAAAACATCTTCGGTAGTAGTTTTGTATTGGTATAAAAAAGGATTTTTTATTTCTTTAGTGGCATCATTAATTAGTGTGGATTTTTTATGACTTCTAACGGCAGAAAACAATATAGGGAATACCCTGTAAGAGATATTCAGATTAGTATTTTTAAGTTCATTTTCATAATAATTCTTATCCGTAAAAATCAGCATCCCATTTACATAATCAATAAAATATTTCGATGTGTCCGGGGTGAGCCCAACGTCAGTAGTAATTATAATACTTTTGGGAATTAAGCTTAATGTGTCGAGGATTATTGTATCATTATCTACAGTTATTTTTTTTAGCCGGAAATTTGAAAAATCCTGTGCATGCAAGTGAATACTAATTGCACATAAGAACAAAAATATGTATAGTATCTTTTTCAAATTGGTTACAAAAGGATAATGCTAATATACCTATAAAACGGGATATTTAAAAAACTCAAATTTATGATAAAAATTGTTAATAACCTATTTGTCATAAATACTCAAAGGCTTGCCTTTCCCCTGTGTCCTCTGTAAAAACTCTGTGACCACTGTGGTTAAAAGAACAATAAAAAAACCACAGAGGGAAGCAGAGAAAAAACGGAGTTTCACAGAGAAAATTATTGAATAACGATACCATGATTATTCCTACATTTGCATGAATCAAAACCCTGTTTATGAAATCAATGACCGGCTACGGCAAGGCAGTGTGCGAACTGCCCGATAAAAAAATCTCCATAGAAATAAAATCTGTGAACAGCAAACAACTTGACCTGAACATTAAGCTGCCCGCTGTTTTACGTGATAAGGAGCCCGAAATTCGTTCATTCATTTCAAAAAAACTGGAACGGGGAAAAATTGATTTGTACATCAATATCGAATACCTTTTTGCTCATGGGAATTTTTCACTGAACACGCCTCAGGCCATTAAATATCTTGAAGATATTAAACAATTATCTGCAGAGCTTGGGTTAGAGCTGCCTCAGGAAATTGTTCCCCTGCTGGTCAGGTTACCGGATGTTGTGAAAACCCCAATGGATGAAGTGAATGAAAATGAGTGGGTAAAAATCTTTGAAAGCTTTGAAAAAGCAGTAGACAATCTGGTCACATTCCGAAAAAACGAAGGCAATGTTATGAAAAAAGACATTGAACAGCACGTCTTGCTCATTTTACAGGGCTTACCCCAAATAAAAACTTTCGAGAAAAATCGCATTAATCAAATCAAACAGCGCATACAAACCAATCTCGAATCGGTATTTCCACAGGAAAAAATTGATGCCAACCGATTTGAGCAGGAAGTGATTTATTTTCTGGAAAAAATGGATTTCACCGAAGAGAAAGTCCGTTTAAAAAAACACGGGGATTATTTCTTGCAAACCATGAACGAAGACAATTCCAACGGGAGAAAGTTGGGGTTTATAGCCCAGGAAATGGGCCGTGAAATTAACACCCTCGGCTCCAAAGCCAATGATTACGAAATACAGAAAATTGTGGTGGAGATGAAGGACGAGCTGGAGAAAATTAAAGAACAATTATTGAATGTGTTGTAAATGAAATTTCAAAAACCCATTACACTTCTGTTTAAAAACATACTAAATTTCGATTCAAACCGAAAATAATCATAAGATTTTTCGATTCAAACCGAAAATTCTTATGAAAATGATGCCGTTTTTAGAAAAAGATGAAATTGAAAAAAAACAGAGAATGCAATTCCCGCGAGCGATTTCTTTAATTTATTGTATTAATCCTTTACACATCTAACAGAAAGACCTGCTTCATATGACCAATCTTTAAGAACCTCAATAGATCCCATGGAATAATTAATCATAATTATCCATGTATAATCATCGCCTGAAAGGTTACTTGTCCACCATTTTCCATAATATTTAATTCCTGTATATTCATCTCCTAGCGATGCCCATCCACCTGGAAGTGCACAAAATCCATATGTGTCTGTGGCACCAGTGTTTGGGCTTTCCCAGTGTGTAGTTCCAGTTTCCTTCAATTTCCCTCCGGCTACACTTTCACCGCCAGCATAACTAATTAACTCGTTCCAGTCGCTAATAGTGGCCACATGCCAACCATCAGGCGCAATATTTCTGTAGTCGGAAACAGCATAGTAATTATATAACCTGCCATAAATGTTACCTAAAGTTCCAACATTATTATAATTGCAAAATGCACCATATGTTAAATCAACCCATTCATACCAATCCGTTACGTTTGGTATTTGGTCTCCGTTTCTGTAATGAGTAACTTTTAAATTTTCAGTCATCCATATTTTACCATTAATATTTACAGTATTATATTCATTGCCATCGTAATCAGTTACTTTTAAATTGATAGGGTCGTTTGTATCATTATTATTTTCATCATCATCCTTACAACTTGTATTGAATGCTAATGATAATAAAATTAATAAAGCAAATAGTTTAAGGAATTTAGTTTTCATAATTTAATGTATTTATAAAATTACACATGTTAAGTTTTGCCTTTACTAAACCTATATTTTTACCAATCCTTCATTTGTGTTGCCTTTCCCATTGTGTTTTTTAAATCAATAATTAATTCTTCAACTTTTTCATTTATTATTGATTTAATATTTAACCATTGCTTATTTCTAAAACCTCTTCCATGTTTTATTTCTTCATAAGGACAAAAACTCTCGTTAGTTATTTTACCAAAAGAGATACCGTTGCCTTTATGCAGAAAATTTTCAAAAACATACCGATATTTCCCGTCTTTTAATAATACTGTTCCATCAAAAGTTATGGTTCCATTACATTTAATTTTTTTCATAGAACCAATACCACAAAAATACGGCAAGGTAAAGCTCCCCTGTATTTGACCCCCCTCAGAATTAATATAATCAACGCTTCTTTTAATATCAGATGATGGTTTAGAAAACCACAATTTAGCCGTTTCAAAGAGATCAGATGCTTTTCTTGATTCATCAGTATTTATAACACCTTCAAATAATAAAAAGTTGTCGTCCTCTTGCTGTGCCAATAATAAAATCGGGAAGCAAAGCATTACAAAAAATAATAATTTTTTCATAATTTATTTATTTCTTCTCCGCAGCCCCAACGAAGTATTTATAAATAAAAAAGCGTGGAACTGTAACTATATTCGCCTTAGAGGTACTGGTATACCTTTTCTGTCAAACAAGTTATGCCCACGCTTTTGCGTGAGCGTTCACCTATTATCCCCGACAGAAATTGAAAATTACCAGTTTTCTAAAGCAAGAATAAAAGTTTATCAGCCTTTCGGCTGACTAACGCTTTATTTTAATTTCGTAAAAAAAGAACGCGTGTTAAATTCATTTTAACAAAGCAAATATATTAAATAAATTTTAAAATGAAAAATGAAAAAATTTTATTTTGCTTTTCTTTTGATAAATATCAATGACATGAAACATGTTGGCGCTCCGACGACTCCTTTATGGTTTTTCGTCTTTGCCTATAGCAAGTCGTAGTACCACTTAGAGTGGCGCTACGACTGCTCCTTCAATAGAAAATTTTTCTGCTATAATCAGCGGGGAACATCTTCTTTTTATGTCCCGCAGTCCGCCAAGGCGGAGCGCAGATTAGCGCGGATGAAAAGACCGCTTGGCGAACTTTGCGATTTCCTTTGCGAACTTTGCGGTTAAAAATGCGGCGAAAAAAGATGTAAACTTTGCTTTCGTCTTTGCCTCTTATCCTATAGGAAGACAAAGAATGGGGTGGTTTACATCTTTTTTGAATGTTGTCGAAGTAGTATTGTTTTTATGTTGTGGTAAAAGTTTTCTGCGAAAATCTGCGTAATCAGCGGGAAAAAAACGAGAAAGTCTCCCGCGCCCGCCTACCGGAAAGACAGGGATGATGCAGATTGCCGCAGGAAAAAACAGAATTTTTATCAGTTCGCCTGTCTGCTGCCGGCTTCGGGCTTCTACAATAGAATTTATTGTAACTAATGCAGAAGGTAATCAAAAATCAACCCATGAAAATAATCCATATGCATTGGTATATAGATTTGTATTTGAATATTAAAATTAAAGGATTTTTTCCCAACTGCCACACGATGTCCACCTCGGCAGTGAGGGCAAAGATAGCTCACTATGATTTTTCTTTTATCCTCAAACCAGCAAAGCAAAACCTTATGCTGCCAAAAACTTCAGGGCTTCATACACCAAAAATACAGGCCATACCATGGCTTTCAAAAACCCGAGAACACCCATCCAGAAAGTTGTGGCCATAGAAATGTAATAAATGGCGGCGCCTATCAGTCCTAAAAAGTAAACAGTGCCCGAAGATGCGTGTTTGTTATAATTTTTACTCATGTTATGAATTTAAGATTTTTAAAAAAAATGTTTTGTTATTTCATTGCTGTTATCATAGCATTGTTAAAAGTTTCAGTACGTTTAACCCCTGAAAATCCCTCGTTTTTTAACCAGTCTGAAATTTCCCTTTCTGTATAGGTATCTCCATGCTCGGTGGACACAAGCATATTCATAGCAAACAAAGCCCCTCCGAAAGGTGAAGTTCTGTCTTCGTCCATCACGTGGTCCTGTATCACTATTTGCCCTCCCCGGTTTAAGGCATTATAACATTTCTTTATGAGTTTGTGATTTTGAGCAGGCGAATTAATATGTATGATGGCGGAGAGAAAGGCCATGTCATAACCCGAGCCAAAACCGTTTTTGTTGTAATCGCCGCAAATGAAGCTAATTCGCTTTTCCAGGCCTTCCAGTTTTACATATTTTTTTGTTATCGGAATAATATCCGGCAGGTCAAAAATAGTAGCTTTGTTCTTGTTGTTTCTTTTCACAAACTCCATTGCGTAAACTCCGGATCCCCCGCCGATATCAAGAAAATACCGCACCTCTGTGAGATTCAATTTGTCGAGCAGGGCTTTTGCCTGTTTGTGTGCCCTTTCGTGCATAGCACCTATAAATGCTTCTGACCAGTTCGTGTTTTTGCGGCTCTTAACTTTTTTACGCTGGCTTTTCCCGGTGCGTATCATTTCTGTCATCGTTGACCACGTGTCCCACATACTGACACTATGCATAAGGCCTTTTAAATAATTGCTACTACTTCGTGATAAATATTCTGACGAAAAAGGAGTATTGTAAAATTTTTGTTTTCGTTTTTGAAGCAGGCCAATAGCACAAAGTGCATTCATAATCCTGTCGGTAGCGCGGGCATCTGTTTTTATCTTTTGACAAATCTCCTGTGATTCGGAACCTTGCGTAGCAATATGCGAAAAAATATCCAGCTCGTATGCCGTAAGGATAATTCGGCTGATGCGAAAAGCGGAAATGATTTCACGGAGTTGCTCGGGCTTGTTAATGTTAAATGCGGGTTTCATAAATTTTTTAAGTTGTCAAAGATATAAAAGAAAGAAGTTTTTTATAAAAAAAAGTTTAAATGACGAATTTGAGATAATACAAGTTTGGCTTCTGGGCAGCTATTTTGGCAGTAGTACATTTAAATGTAATTTTTACCTGCTCAGTATAATTTTTTTCTGGAGTCAGGAAACATGAAGTCGGGCACCTGCAGAATGCAGGAACTTCCTGAATATAAAAGTCCGAAAGCTTCCGTATCTATGGGGATTTCAAGGTAATTTAAAAATGCCGTCTTGTTCCCGGATTCATACATAGCAATGCTTTTCAAGATAGTGCGGCATTTAGATAGTATGATATCCTGCGATGACAGAACGGAAAAATCAACAGCTGATATAAGTATTTTCTGAGGCGAAATCAGGTTAACTAGTGCCGGATTCGAGTTATATGTTTCCATAACAACCCATTGCGTTTTTAGTTTTTTATCTTTTTTTTGATTTTCATGTAAAAAGATTAGCAGGTTCGTTTTTTCTGAAATATATTTTGTAAGGCTGTCTTCTGCTATATTACTGACAAAAAACTGCAGAGGGCTAGCCGATGAACCCTTTAACGCTTCGGCCGTTTCAAAAGTACATAGCCATTGATGAGTGCCTGTTTCCTGTTTTTCGAAACTTAATAATGTCCCTTTTGAAATAATAACCGCATCGGTACACAACCATTCTATGCTGTTTCCGATATTTATTTCAGCACGCACTTGAAAAACGGACACAATAAAAAATATTGCCGCAAGTGATTTTTTCATTTTTTATCCGACTTTATAATTTATTACTCAAACATACAACTTTCTTTGATATTTACAAGTATTTTCTTTTAAATGACACATTTTTTGTATCTTTATAGTGCTATAATAAAGAAACAGATAATTATTTTTTTATTTTTTCGTTACTCAATAACAACTAAAATTTTGATAAGGATGCCCCGTAAAATTTTTGCAGTTATAGTGCTTTTATTCACGTTTACTTACTTTGCTTATTCCCAGGCTCCGAAGTACAGCAATGAATTTCTTTCTATTGGCGTTGGCGCAAGAGCTTTGGGTATGTCAAATTCAAATGTTGCCTTTGTAAGTGATGTTACTTCGGGGTATTGGAATACTGCAGGCCTGGCCATGGTTCCTTCACAGTTTCAGGCAGGATTGATGCACTCCGAATATTTTGCCGGTATTGCAAAATACGATTACGTGGCTCTGGCAGTGAAAATTGACGAAAAAAGCACCGGAGCATTTTCTTTCATAAGGTTTGGGGTGGATGATATTCCAAATACAACCGAATTAATAGACGCACAGGGCAATATTGACTACGACCGTATTACCACTTTTTCCGCCGCCGATTATGCCTTTATTTTTTCTTACGCACGTAAATCAAAAATTGAAGGACTTCGTTACGGTGGTAATGCCAAAATTATTTACAGAAAAGTAGGTTCTTTTGCCAATTCATGGGGATTCGGGTTAGATTTTGGGGTACAGTATGAAATGAAAAAATGGTATTTTGGCGTCATGGCAAGAGACATCACTTCAACATTTAATGCCTGGAAATACAATCTTAATGATAATATGAAAGAGGTATTCACCCGCACGGGTAATGAAATTCCCGAAAGTACCCTTGAGTTGACTTTGCCCAGGCTTAACATCGGAGCCGCCAAGCGTTTTGATATGCCAAAAAAATTCTCGGCATTGATTGCGGTGGACCTTGATATGACTTTTGATGGAAAAAGAAATGTGCTGATACGTAGCAATCTTCTTTCCATTGACCCTCATGGAGGCTTGGAGCTGGGATATAATGATATTATTTTCGTACGGGCTGGTTTTGGGAATATCCAGAAAGAAACGGATTTTGAAGGCAAGAAGAAAATTACATTTCAACCGAACATAGGTGTGGGTATAGTAATTAAAAAAATCGTTGCCATTGATTATGCTTTTACCGACATCGGCAACGCATCCATTGCGCTTTATTCTCACGTTTTTTCACTGAAACTTAATATAAATAGGAAAAAAACAGTTTCTGTTGACAATGTCGAAAAGCCACAATAAGCACAGATTAATATTTATGAAAAAATTTTTACCTGCAATTTTCATTTTTTTTGTTTTTTTTTGCAGGCATTCAAACGCCCAATCTTTTGGCAATGAATGGATAAACTTTTCTCAATCTTACTATAAGTTTTATGTCAGTCAGAATGGGGTTTATCGCTTAAACTATAACGCTTTGATTTCTGCAGGGGTACCTGTCAATAGCATTAATCCGAAGAATATTCAGATATTTAATAAAGGATTTGAGCAACACATATTTATAAGTGGAGAAAACGACAATGTATTTAATACGGGCGATTATATTGAGATTTATGCGGAGAAAAACGACGGCTCGCTAGATGCGCCGTTGTATAAAAATCCCGATGCTCAGGCAAACAAAAACTATAGCCTGTTTAATGATTCATCTGCATATTTTATTACCTGGAACAATTCACTAAATAATCTCAGAGTACTTGCGGATAATGACATAAATTTTACAGCCTACACTCCTGTCCCATACATATATGTGCTTTCAAGACTTGATTATACGAATGCTTATTATGCTGGCCAAAAAAACTCAACCGGAATTTTCGACCCGGAATATACTGAAGGAACCGGATGGTTTGATAATGCCTTTGGGTTAGGACAGCAGATTACCAGAAATATCCCCACTACCAATAAGTACGATTCAGGCCCCAACGCTTCTGTAAATATTGTTACGTTGGGAGTTTCTAATGTTGCTTTTTTAAATCCCGACCATCACCTCAATATCACTTGTGCGGGTTATATTATTGATACTATTTTTGATGGGTACAAACTATTAAAATTTGATTTTGAAATTTCTACAGCCAGTCTTGGGACAAGCAATACTGCATTAATATTTAAATCAATCAATGACCTGGGAGCTTCTTCCGACAGAAACGCTATTTCATATATACAGGTAAAATATCCGCATACATTAAACCTTGAAGGAAGTTCTAAATTTTTGTTTTATGCAAAAGATGCTGTACAAGCAAAATCTTTGTTCTTTTTTACAAATTTTAATGCGGCTTCAGGCGATACAGTCAGGCTGTATGATGTTACCAATCACCGTCGTATTAAAGTTATTTACGAAGGGGGTGTTTACAAGTGCCTGTTGCCCAATTCAGGAAATGAGAAGAAGTGTTTTCTGACATCTGATAATAACATCTCTTATATTGACCGGATTTATCCTGTAAGTCCTGATGCGCATTTTATAAATTATCTGAGTATTGCCAACACTCAATTTTCCGATTATTTTATCATTACCCATCCTACATTATGGGATGAAGCCGAAAATTATGCCTCTTATAGAAATACAACAGGATATAATGCACTTACTGTCAATGTGGAACATTTGTACGACCAGTTTGCCTATGGTGTGTTGAAATCTCCTCTTAGCATCAGAAATTTTATACGTTATGCGAATGTTTATTTTTCAGAAAAACCAAAACACTTGTTTTTAATTGGAAAAGGTTTTCGTGCAGGTTATGACGGGTCCTCAGTTAGTTACAGAAAAAGTGCAACTTATTTCAATCAAACCCTGGTTCCTTCGTTTGGTTCTTCACCTTCCGATTTGTTATTTTCACAAGGCATAGCTGACACAACTTATCTGCCGTCAATTGCAACAGGGCGTTTGAGTGCTCAATCACCACAGGACGTGGCAGTTTACCTGAACAAGGTTATGCAGTTTGAGCAGGCTCAAAACATTCCGGAAGAGTGGATGAAAAAAGTTTTACATTTTGGAGGTGGATCTTCTTCGATTGAACAGGGGCAATTTGCCGGATACCTTGAAAATTATAAGCAAATAATTGAGCAACCTTTTTATGGCGCCGAAGTAAAAACTTTTCTCAAAACCTCATCCTCTCCTATGCAAATAAACCAGTCGGATTCTTTAAAAATAATTATTAATAACGGCGTATCCATGATGACTTTTTTTGGACATGCCGGGTCCATTGGGTTTGACAATTCTCTTGACCATCCTTCGGAATACGACAATTACGGGAAATACCCTTTTATTCTTGCAAATTCGTGTTATTCAGGAGATATCTTTCTCAACTGGAGTACTACGAGTGAAGAATTTGTTTTGATTGAAAATAAAGGCTCTATAGCCTTTTTAGCATCCATTGCACAAGGTATACCATGGGCTTTAAATGTTTTTTCAAACGAACTCTATCGCCAGATTTCCTATAAAAACTATGGCAAAACTATTGGGGAATTAATAAATAAAACTATAGATTCTGTTAAATCACCTGACATTACTATAAAGGAAACACTATTAACCATGACATTGCATGGGGACCCAGCAATAAAATTAAATGTTTATGAAAAACCGGATTATACTATAGCTCCAGAAAAGGTATGGTTTGACCCGCCGGAAGTTAATTCGGAGCTTGATACTTTTAATATAAATATTATCTCAACCAATATCGGTATGGCCATTGCCGATTCATTCATCATACAAACCGTGAGAGTTTTCCCCGATGGCTCAAGCCAGGAATATTACAATATGATCAAGGCTCCATATTTTAAAGATACCCTGTCGTTAAAAATCCCATTAGACTTTACAGCAGGTCTGGGCTTAAATAAATTCCGCATTTACCTTGATTTTTATCACGAAATTGATGAGTTGTCCGAAACAAATAATTATACAGAAGTGATGTTGATGATAAAATCATCTGATATTGTCCCTGTTTATCCATACAAATATGCCGTAATACCAGATTTACCTCTTACGCTAAAAGCCTCAACAAGTTATACCTTTCTGGGGTCCACAGATTTTGAATTTCAGCTGGACACTACAGATGCATTTAACAGCCCGGTAAAACAAACATTTCACATAACACATTCGGGCGGAGTGGTTGAATGGGCTCCTGTGTTTCCCATAACTACCGACAGCATAGTTTATTTCTGGCGAGTAAGCGTTGATTCAAATTCATCACATAACTACAACTGGCGTGAAAGTTCATTTCAGTATATTTCAGGGAAAAGAGGCTGGGGACAGGCACATTTTTATCAATTTAAAAATGATGATTATCAATATGTGAATTACAATAAACCCCAAAGGCGTTTTGATTTTATGAATGACATAAAATCCATTATGTGTCAGACCGGATATTATCCATATATTCCATGGCAGGATATTTTATATAAAGTTAATAATGTAATCATGACACAATGGACAGCACTGGGTGAATCTGGTAATGGAATGCTGGTAGCTGTGTTTGATTCTGTTTCAGGCGAGCCATGGATAAACTATAATTCATCTTCATTTACGCCACTCTTTGATTATTCATGTTCAAGTACGAACGGACGAAACGCTTTACGAAGTTTCATTTCAGATTTTATTCCCGATGGAAATTATGTGCTGGTATACAGCCATAAAAATCACAATGCTGCAAATTATGAAGAAGAGCTTTATCAAAGTTTTGAATCCCTTGGAAGCTCCTATATTCGTTTTTTGCCCAACAATATTCCTTACATTCTTTTTGGCAAAAAGGGAAGCCCTATTGGCTCTGCTCACGAAGAACAAGGTTTGAGTATCAATTCCATAATTAAATTGTATGACAGTATACCAACAAAATGGAAAGAAGGCTACATACTTTCAGAAATAATTGGTCCTGCCAGCAATTGGAGTTCAATGCACTGGAGACAAGAAGCTTTCGAACAAGAAAATACCGACGAAGTCAAACTACATGTTTTAGGTATAAGAAATAATGGAGTTATTGATACCCTTATAAAAAACATACCTCCCGATTCTGGTGATATTTATAATCTTAACACCAGAATTAATGCAACACTCTATCCCCGCCTAAAACTTCTTGTTACTATGCGTGACGATTCATTGCACACTCCCCCACAAATGTGTCGCTGGCAGGTATTATACGAAGGTGCTCCCGAAACAGCTCTAAATCCTTCGCTTCATTATGCTTTTTATAAGGATACGGTTCAGGAGGGAGAGAATATTTTGTTTTCAACTGCCACACAGAACATTAGTACTTACGATATGGATAGTTTGCTAATCAAATACTGGGTGGTGGATAAAAACTTGCTGAAGCATCCTATTGGTTCTTTCAGGCAAAGGCCTCACCCTGCCGGGGATGTGCTGAAAGATACTGTTATTTTTTCAACAAAAAACCTGGATGGTCTGAATAGCTTATGGATAGAAGTGAATCCCGACAATGACCAGATGGAACAATTTCATTTTAACAATCTCGGAGAAGTGAAATTTTATGTTGGAAAAGACATAACAAATCCGATACTTGATGTAACTTTTGATGGAGTACATATTATGGATGGAGATATCGTTTCTTCAAAACCGGAAATACAAATTACGCTGAAAGATGAAAATAAATTTTTCGCATTGAACGATACAGCTTGTTTTCGGGTATATATTCAATATCCCGGGAGTACAACAATGACCAGAATATATTTTATGCAAAACGGACAGGAATTCATGCAATTTATACCAGCCGTACTGCCTAATAACAGCTGCAAAATCATATATAATACAGAATTACCCCAGGATGGTACATACAAGCTTTTTGTTGAAGCTCAGGATGTATCACGTAATGAATCCGGGAGCAACGACTATTCAATAAGTTTTGAGGTAATCAACAAACCAACCATCACCCAGGTTATGAATTGGCCCAACCCCTTTACAACAGCTACCCATTTTGTTTTTACAATCACCGGCTCCGAAATTCCAACATATTTTAAAATTCAGATAATGACCATAACGGGAAAAGTGGTAAGAGAGATTGACTTAAGCGAACTTGGGCCTATACACATTGGAAGAAACATTACTGAATATGCATGGAACGGAACCGATGATTACGGTGACAGACTTGCCAACGGAGTTTATCTTTATCGTGTTGTTACCCGTCTTCATGGTGAAAAAATCGAATTGAATCCTACCGCTGCAGACCAGTATTTTAAGAAGGAATTCGGGAAAATGTTCCTGATGGGAAATTAACAGGAGTTTGCAAAAACATTATTTTCATCTTAGTTAAGGGTGTTTTTCGATAAATGCTTTTGCTTTTTTTATTCCATAAATTCAATAGTGAAGTCTTTGCAATTCATTTGTGTTCGCATATAGTTCGTATAAAAAACATATATTTGCCCAATTCTTTTTTATTATGAAAAAAAGATATTTATTCCTTTTTTCTGTTTTAAGCGGGTTATTGTTTTCCCTTTCATGGCCGGCACGTGGTTTCCCCTTTTTGCTTTTTATTGCTTTTGTTCCTTTATTATATATTGAAGATTACATCTCAAAGAACAAACACAATTTCATTAAATCCGGTGTCTTTTTTTATTCATATGTCGCCTTTTTTATTTGGAATTTTCTAACTACCTGGTGGATTTACCATTCGACACTATTCGGCGCTGCCATGGCTATAGTGTTGAATTCCATGTTTATGACCATTACTTTTTTCATGTATCATCTGGTACGTCGAAATATATTTAAATCTCGTGGTGGTTTTTTTGTAATTATTTTTTTCTGGATTACATTTGAATTTCTTCATCTTGACTGGGACCTGACATGGTCGTGGTTAAATCTGGGCAATGGCTTTGCAAATTACCCTCTTTTTGTTCAGTGGTATGAGTTTACGGGAATTTTTGGAGGTGATTTATGGATATTATATGTGAATATAATTTTGTACAAGTTGTTGCTTAATGCTTTTGGTACTTACAAATCCAAAAAAAATGTGCTGCTGTATTCATTAACATTGGGAGTAGTTGTAACAGTTCCGCTGGCATTTTCTCTGATAAGATATTTTACATATAATGAAAAAGGACCAGAATACTCTTGCGTTGTCGTTCAGCCAAACATTGATCCTTACAATGAGAAATTTGGCTACATGCCCATTCATGTACAACTTGATAGGATATTAAACCTTGCAAAAGAAAAAGTTACTCATGAAACGGATTTTCTAATTTGTCCCGAAACAGCTATCCCTGAGTATATTATTGAAGACGAAATTAATGAATACGAAAGTACAGATAGCCTGAAGAGTATGATAAAAAATTTCCCCCGTTTAAAAATTATAATAGGAATGTCTTCGGTAAAAATATTCAAGCCGGGAGAAGAGCTCTCGCGAACAGCTCGTTATTCTGAAGGTGAAAATAATTATTATGACGTTTGCAATACCGCTTTATACCTTGATTCAACAATGGTTCCACAATTATATCATAAATCAAAGCTGGTTCCGGGCGTTGAAATGATGCCTTTTCCAAAACTGCTTAAACCTTTGCAAAAATTTGCCATTGACCTTGGCGGAATGAAAGGCAGCGTTGCCACACAAAAAGAAAGAACTGTTTTTGGACAGAAAGAAAGTCCTGTAAAAGCTGCGCCGGTTATCTGTTATGAATCAATTTATGGCGGCTTTATTACAGGATATATTCGCAATGAAGCAAACCTGATTTTCATCATTACAAACGACGGATGGTGGCAAGATACACCGGGACACAGGCAACACCTGCAATATGCCAGACTACGTGCTGTTGAAACACGAAGAAGTATAGCCCGTTCAGCCAATACGGGCATATCGGCTTTTATTAATCAGCGTGGAGATGTTTTTCAGCAAACAAAATACTGGACTCCCGATGTGATAGAAATGAAAATCAGGGCTAACGACGGCATGACGATGTATGCGCGTTTGGGGGATTATATTGGCCACATTTTCAAGTATATCTCTCTTGCTTTAATACTGATGTTTTTTGCAAACATACTGCTGAATAAACGCAAAAAAATAAAAGTCAGGAGAAAGAAAACTCAGGAATGATGATATTTTTCGTTGCGTATTATGGTAAATGCGCGATATAATTGCTCCATAAAAATCAAACGGACAAGCTGGTGTGGAAACGTCAGTCTGGATAATGAAATTTCAGCATTGGCTATATTCCTGATTTCATCCGAAAAGCCATAGGCTCCGCCTATAACAAACATCAGGTTCTTGATTCCTGTTTGCATTTTATGCTCAACAAATCTGGCAAAATTTACAGAACTTAATTCTTCTCCGTTTTCATCCAACAAAACTATAAAATCAGCTTTTGTAAAATATTTTTTTTGAACTCCTGCTTCTTCCGACTGAATTTTTGTAATGTTGTAATTTTTCCCGCCTTTAATATCCGGAATGGTAATTATTTCTGTTCGGATGTAATGATTAATTCTTTTAAAGTAATCCATCAGTCCATCATTAATATAGGTTATGTTCGTTTTTCCCGTAAGTAAAAGAATGATTTTCATAACTATGTAAAATGAAATGATTACAAAAATATACAAACAAAATTGATTCGGAACAACATTATTGTTTATTTTTGATTTGAAATTCGGCCTTTAAATATGGCTTGGTTTTTGTAAATAAACACATTGCTAAATTTAGCATTATGAATTATTTATTAATTATACTGATTTTTACATTATCAATTTTTTCGGCTAAAGCAGAGCCTATTGATACGTCAATGACACAACAAATTAATTCAGAAATTAATCAAGATAACATTATAGACAATATTGCTGCAGCGATTAATTCGGGGGATGCAAAAAAACTGGCATCTTATTTTAATGCAAGTATTGATTTAACAGTGCCCGGTTCTGAGGGCACTTTCAGTAAATCTCAATCCGAAATGATTGTAAAAAACTTTTTTTCCCACTATCCCCCTCTTTCCTTTGTGGTAAATCAAAAGGGTTCTTCAACTGAAGGTTCACTATTTGCCATCGGGAAATTAACAACAAAAAGTACTACATTCCGAACATATTTTCTGGTTAAAAAAACAAATAACATTCTTCTGATTCACCAGCTTCAATTTGAAGAAGAATAGTTTTATCTCAGAATAATAAAGTAATTTTATAATTTAGTCTTAGATATAATAAGTAATATTTATGGATATTGTTGCTCAACACATTGCCCAAGCCCTTGCAGAAGATATTGGCGAAGGCGACCATACATCCCGGGCCACCATACCTCCTGACTTCTGACTCTACCCTGTTTTTTGTGTAATTCATATTTTTAAGAATCAGAATATAAACTAATTAGCAAAAAAATTAGTGCGGTATTACCGCACTAACCTTATTTTTGTAGGATGTATTCAA